>NZ_WXWH01000062.1:0-5701 GCF_009904905.1 Vibrio sp. V30_P3S12P165
CAACAAATAACGCATTCGCTTTTATTCCCCTCCCCCGGAGGGGTGCCCGTAGGGCGGGGTGGTTGACGCGGTTAATGGAATGCGATTAAGTTTTTAGGTACTAGTTTTAGCGTTTGCCCTGCTTTTACTAGCACATATACTTCCCTAGAACCTTGGTTTAAGACCACCCCGTCAGGCTTCGCCTGCCACCCCTCCGAAGGAGGGGAATTTTAAAAAACGTGCTCGCGTTTACTCCTCCTCGCTCGGAAATTTAAACCTGCGGTGAAAGCCAACACAACAAATAACGCATTCGCTTTTATTCCCCTCCCTCGGAGGGGTGCCCGAAGGGCGGGGTGGTTGCTGACTTAAAAATTCTCAGGTTGTATTGAATTAGAAGCACTTGATAATAACTGTGGATGATTTTCCAAAAATGCAATGACTTCTGCCAAATTTTGCAATACATCACTCGCTAAAATACGAATTACTGTCACCCCTAAGTTGCTCAGATAGTTATCTCGCTCGATGTCTTTTTCTGGCTGGATATTGTGAGAATAACCATCAACCTCAATCACAACCGATTTTTCTGCACAATAAAAATCGACAATGTAGTTACCAATAACTTTCTGACGGTCAAAATCCAATCCATTAAGCTGCCGAGATTTAAGCTGTTGCCATAATAAAACCTCATGCAAAATACCCGCCTTTCGTAGTAATTTTGCTTGTTTTCGCAACTGAGGGTTATAAGGTAAGGACTTATAAATTTGGGTTTTTCTCATCGTCACTTTCCACTTCAAAGTGAATATTATCAATGCTAACGAAATTGTTATTCTTATATAGTAAATAAGCAAACAATAGCACATTGATTAAAGATGAATTTTTCACTAGAGAAAAATTTCGAGCC
The DNA here is from genome assembly GCF_009904905.1 of Vibrio sp. V30_P3S12P165. Classification (NCBI taxonomy): domain Bacteria; kingdom Pseudomonadati; phylum Pseudomonadota; class Gammaproteobacteria; order Vibrionales; family Vibrionaceae; genus Vibrio; species Vibrio sp. V30_P3S12P165. The sequence goes on from NZ_WXWH01000062.1 coordinate 881, forward strand.
AATAGAAAAAATCAGTGGAATGGAATGGGCGAGCATAAACAAAAAAGCGAAGGCAACCACCCCGTCAGGCTTCGCCTGCCACCCCTCCGAAGGAGGGGAATTTTAAAAAACGTGCTCGCGTTTACTCCTCCTCGCTCGGAAATTTAAACCTGCGATGAAAGCCAACGCAACATGCTCTCATTCCCCTCCTCCGAAGGGCGGATGATTGCTGAAGCCAATGGTTAATTATTAATTGTTAATGATTAATGGTTAACGATACTAACGCATTCGCTTTTATTCCCCTCCCTCGGAGGGGTGCCCGAAGGGCGGGGTGGTTGCTGCTCTTAATTAGCGCTTCAAGTAATGTTTATAAGAATAAGTATTGGGCTTACTGACAATTTCCGTGTATTCAAATAACCGCCCATCAGTTAATTTTCCCACTGAAGTTAACTTGAGTAAGGGAGTCTCTGTTGTTACCCCTAAACATTTAGCAATATGCTCATCAGGTAAAATGGCGGCAAAATCTTGAATAGCACCATCGATTTTCAACCTTAGTACTTGCTCTAAATAATGATATTTAGACCCTTTTAAATGATTCAAACTCAGATCGGGAAATAAGCTGGCAGGCATGTAAGAGTCTTCATAAATTGATAAGACACCATTAATAAACATAAAGCGTCGAATAAAATAGACCTTCTCACCATCACTGATCGCAAGAGCTTGAGCAACATGCTCAGGAGGTGTCATCAGCGCGAATTGCTCAACGTCGTAACTCAATTCGGCTCCAGATTCAGCTAGGTATTCTCGGTTACTGCGTAAACTAGACATTGAACCCGTCATACTTTGACCGATCACCGTCGTTCCTGCACCTTGCCTTTTTTCCACCATACCCATTTTTACCAGTTCATCGATCGCCTTACGTACAGTAATTCGACTGACGGCATATTCATCCATTAATTTACTTTCTGTTGGTAGGTTATCGCCGATCTGAAACTCTCCCGAATCAATGCGTCCTTTGAGTGCCAACATGACTTTTTTATACAACATAATTAACCTCTCTCACGATAAAAAACATCATACAACAATAAGTAACAAATCAAATACCTATTTATTGACTGAGTTCACTTTTTCGTAGCATATCGGCTAAAACAGAAAATTCATGCTAAAATTGTATCTTAATCACACAAAAAACAAGCAATTCATCCTTTTTAATACCAAGATCACATTAAATACATTATATATTTGTACTACATTGGATATACCAACTACATTAGTAGGGTCTTAAGGCGGAACCGTATTTCCCCCAAGATTACTTGGGATACATCAATGGACACTAGAAGGATTTTCCAATGTTAAGTGCAATACAACGCTTAGGCGGAGCCATGTTTACGCCCGTACTGCTCTTTCCCTTTGTTGGGATTATGGTTGGGCTGACTATCGTACTCAAAAACCCCATATTTGTAGGTGATTTAGCCAACCCAGACGGTTTGTACTATCAAGTCCTGTTTATTTTAGAAGAAGGCGCTTGGACTCTATTTCGTAATATGCCCTTGCTTTTTGCGGTAGGCTTACCGATTGGTTTAGCAAAAACCGCACATGCACGGGCCGTATTAGTAGTGATGGTCTCTTACCTTACTTTTAACTATTTTATCTGTGCGATGGGGACTCAATGGGGTACCTTCTTCGATGTTGACTTTAATCAAGCCATCGGTGGAACCTCCGGGTTAACCGATATTGCAGGCATAAAAACATTAGATACCGGTATTTTTGGTGCCATCATTATCTCAGCCATCGTTACCGGACTGCATAACCGTTTTTTTGATAAACCCCTACCGGCTTATTTAGGCATTTTCCAAGGAACAGCATTCGTTGCTATTGTTGCTTTCTTTACCATGCTTCCTGCTGCATGGGCCACTTTATATATCTGGCCTTCTATTCAACATAGCATTTTAGATTTACAAGGGTTTTTGGTCAGTTCTGGATCTTTTGGTGTGTGGCTTTATACCTTTTTAGAACGCATTTTAATCCCGACGGGCCTGCACCATTTTATCTATGCCCCTTTTGTCTTTGGTAATGTCGCAACCCCGAACGGCATTTATGTCGACTGGTTTGCCGGGTTAGAAACCTTTACTCATTCAACACAAGCCATTAAAGATCTTTTCCCCGCTGGTGGTTTCGCTTTGCATGGTAACTCCAAAGTGTTCGGTTGCAGCGGTATCGCTCTCGCGATGTATCATACGGCTAAGCCAGAAAACCGTAAAAAAGTAGCAGCGTTACTGATTCCCGCGACACTGACTGCCGTCTTTGTTGGCATTACCGAACCGTTAGAGTTTACTTTCCTCTTTATCGCACCTTGGCTATTTGCCGTCCATGCTTTGCTGGCAGGTACCATGTCGATGGTGATGTATATGTTTGGTGTCGTCGGCAATATGGGTGGAGGATTAATTGAAATTATCACCGGCAATTGGGTTCCACTACTCGGTAGCCACACTTATATGATGATCACACAAACCGTCATCGGGTTATGTTTCACGGTAATTTATTACGTTACCTTTAAATTTCTTATTATCAAATTTAACGTCGCACTCCCCGGCCGAGATGGTGCCGAACTCAAGCTACGCACTAAGCAAGACTTTAACGAAAAACACGGCATCAGTAATAAAGCAGCCGCCTCCACCACGCCATTACATATTCAAGCCATTGAAACCATTGAAGGGCTTGGTGGGATAGACAATATTACCGAACTCAGTAACTGTGCCACTCGCTTACGCGTGACCGTGCAAGACCCCCAGCTAGTCGCTAACGCTGATTATTTTATGGAAGCTGGAGCGGTCAATGTCGTGAAAAATGGCTGCGCAATTCAAGTCATTATCGGTTTACATGTACCGCAACTGAGAGAAGCGTGCGAACAAATCATCCAACAAACACATAAGCATAGCGAACAAAGCCCAATAGCAAGCTGTTAACGTAATGGTGATTCTCTTGTCATTCATTTGCGGCAGAGAATCCCACTCATTTTGATTTTATTGCAGGCGTGCTCAACACCCTGCCTCCTGGAACGATTTGCCGTGATCGCAGCCAATCGCACAGGAATAGACACTGATTAACTAACGTGAGGTTTAACATGAACAAAGCATTCTCTATCGTAATCGCAGGTGGTGGCTCAACATTTACGCCAGGTATCGTCATGATGTTATTAGAAAATCAAGCACGCTTTCCCATCCGTCAATTGAAGTTTTACGATAACTTTGCCGAGCGCCAAGAAGTGGTTGCAAAAGCCTGCGAAATACTGCTAAAGGAACGCGCTCCACACATCCAATTTTCCTACACTACCGATCCTAAAGAAGCTTTTACTGATGTCGACTTCTGCATGGCACACATTCGTGCGGGTTTGTATGCGATGCGTGAGCAAGACGAAAAAATCCCACTCAAACATGGCTGTGTCGGCCAAGAAACGTGTGGAGCCGGAGGTGTAGCTTATGGGCTGCGCTCTATTCCAGCCGTTATCGAGCTGATCGATTACATGGAAAAATATTCACCTAATGCTTGGATGCTTAACTACTCAAACCCAGCAGCGATCGTTGCCGAGGCTTGTCGTGTCATGCGTCCAAACTCAAAAGTATTGAATATCTGTGATATGCCAATTGGTATCGAGACCCGTATCGCGGAAATTCTCGGCTATCAAGATCGTAAACAGTTTGATGTGATGTATTACGGACTCAATCACTTTGGTTGGTGGAAAGAATTTAAGGATGGAAAAACTGGGGAAGATTTATTGCCTCGCATCAAAGCATACATTAAAGAACATGGTTATTTGCCGCCTAGTGCGCTTAGTGGTGCTCAACATACCGATGAATCTTGGAAAGAGACCTTCATCAAAGTGCGCGATGTATACGCACTTGATCCAGAAACCATTCCGAACACCTATTTAAAATATTATCTCTTCCCTGATTATGTGGTAGAGCATTCCAATAAAGAATACACCCGAGCCAATGAAGTCATGGATGGTCGTGAAAAAGAAGTCTTTACTGAATGTCGGCGCATTATTAAAAATGGCACAGCTGTCGACACCAGCATTGAAGTGGAAGAGCATGCTTCTTATATCGTCGACCTTGCTACCGCGATCGCGTTTAATACCAAAGAACGCATGTTACTTATTGTTCAAAATAATGGTGCCATCAGTAACTTTGATCCAACGGCAATGGTTGAAATTCCGTGCATCGTCGATAGTACGGGAGCAAAACCACTACAAATTGGAGCTATCCCCGAATTCCAAAAAGGTATGATGAACCAACAAGTCTCGGTCGAAAAACTCGCCGTACAGGCCCATGTCGAAGGTTCGTATCAAAAACTATGGCAAGCGCTAACCCTGTCAGCCACCATCCCCAGTGCTGCGGTTGCCAAAGCGATTCTCGACGATTTAATGGAGGCTAATAAAGATTACTGGACAGCTCTAAACTAACCCCCCATTTTTTCTGATTAAGCATCCCTTCTCTATTTGAGAAGGGATTTGTTTTTTAATTTGTAAAGAAAAAATACAACCAGCCAAACGATACCATTCACATATTTAAAATAAAATAATTTAATACTACCAATTGTGTTTAATCATCGATCTTGATTATAAAAATAAAGACCCAATTTATTCCATTTTAAATAATCCACGTCCATCACAGCCAAAAATAATAATTTAATTTAGAGTTTACACTATTATTTTTATCCATAACCATTTAGGTCGAGTTTTAAAATAATCAAAATCCAACGATTATATTTAAAAACAAATATACCCAAACAACTTGGAGTTGCAGGTAGGCGGCAAGTGAGTGAATCCCCATGAGCATAGAC
>NZ_WXWH01000027.1:0-5463 GCF_009904905.1 Vibrio sp. V30_P3S12P165
TGCAGGTAGGCGGCAAGTGAGTGAATCCCCATGAGCATAGACAGGCTATGTGATTGGGGTGAAAGAACGTAGCCAACACTCCTGCGGCTTCAAGTAGGAAGGGGATAACAACCTAATGGACAAAACGATGAGCTTAACATGCATAAAATAAAACTCGTGGCACTATCAGTGCTGTGCGCCCTGCCCGCCCATGGGCAAATCATTATCTCTGAAACAACCGAAGGTTCTGGGCTCAATAAAGCCATCGAACTGACCAATATTGGTTCAGAATCGATTAACCTCAGCACTTACAGCATCAAACTTGCTTCGAATGGAGCCAGTGACTGGACAAGTTCGCCTTTAGTACTGGAAGATCACAATCTATCACCCAGACATACCTACGTCATTGCTCATCCTGATGCCGACGCCGCACTCGTCAGCAAGGCAAACCTGACAAATAATCAGGTCACAGCTTTTAATGGCGATGACATTATCGGATTGTTTAAAGAACAACAGCTGATTGATATTGTAGGTACTCTCGGCATTCGTGAAAACTTTAACCAAGACACGTCATTACAAAGAATCGATGTCACACCGAATACCACATTTAATCCTGCACAATGGCATAGTACGGGCGTGAATAATGATTGGCAGCATATTGGGATAGCCCCCGATTACGATGATGATTTTACGCCAAGCGAGCCACCAGTGCAGGCCATTCGCAAGACCATTATGGAACTACAAGGAGATAGCTGGGCCTCACCTTATACCGATCCTGCAAAAGGGCAATATCAATCAGAACAAACCTTCCAAGTGAGTGGCGTGATCACTCATATACAAGATAATGCCGATCTTGGGGAAGATTTGCCCCAAGGCTTTTTTATCCAAGATCCACAAGGGGACGACAACCCGAACACTTCAGATGGCCTCTTTATTCAAGGCCCAACTCAAGGCGGTGTGGTCGGTGACCTGATCGAAGTAACAGGAAACGTAATTGAGCACTATGGCTCAACCCAGTTTATCCCTAGCGCAGAAAGCCGCATTCTTGGTCACGGATACTCTATTCAGCCGACTGTCGTAACACGATTAAACTCAGATCGATATTATGCGCAAACGCTGGAACGGCATGAAGGCATGCTGGTACGCTTCACGGCAGAATCAGATATGCATGTTTCTCGAAGCTTTGCCTTCGACCCAGGCCCACAACGTTACAATATGGTTTTGGCTTATCAACAACCAAACGAACACCCTCATCACCGTAACCAACCCGGTAGCCAAGCGGCAATCAAACAAGCCGATTGTAATCAGGATCAACAGTTAATTGTTGAAGCCACCCAAGCAGGCACCCCAGAAACCCCGATTGCTTGGTACCCTGATATAAGCCAATCGAGCGATGGACACTCTGACAATCACCTCACGATCGGCGATCAGGTGGCCAATTTGCAAGGCATCATTGGCTATTCCCACTCCGACTACCGCTTGTTCATCACTGAAGAGGCCACATCAGCATCATTTAATCCGGTCGCCAAACAAAATAGCCCAGGTTTGATCGAAGGCAATGTCAAAGTCGCCACCTTTAACACACAAGGGGTATTTACCTCTCGCGTTAATGGCCCGCGTAACCCGGCGATAGATAACGACAGCCCCAGTGGTTTTGTCACTGGTGGAGCCAATAATCAAGAGGAATTGGATTTACAAGTCACAAAAATTACCGCCGCGATTAAGCAGCTCAACCCAGATATCGTCGCCCTTTTACAAGTCGAAAATAACGGTTACAGCACTCACTCAGCGATCGGCTATTTACTCAACCGCCTCAACCAAAACCAAGACTCACACCACACTTATCAAGTCGCTAAGTTAAGTGACACCTCAAGTGACTTTGTGGGAGAAAATGCTACTGCTAGCTTTATTCTCTACCGCCCTGCACTGTTTAAGTTCAAGCAGCTTGAGTTATTGGCCATGCCCGGAGATGATGATTTGGCGATCGCCATGAACGATACCTTACTCGCGACATTTGACCTCAACGCCAAAGACCAACCGACCACGTTCACGCTCGCAGTTGCTGATTTAGTGGATAGAAATCAACACTGTTCTCAACCCACAGAAACACAAGGTGGCTGCTCAACACTACGTGAGCAAGCCAGTGAAAAAATTGCCCAAGCACTCGAGCAACACTCCGGACATAAAATCCTGTTAGGCAGTTTCCACGCTTATCCGAAAGAAGATGCGATTACCAGGCTCACTGGGCTCAATGACATGGCAAGCGCACCGTCTAGCGTTCATTACCTTGATAGCACGACCATTCGCGATACGTCTAATCCACACTATTCGGTTGAAAACCATGCGGCATCCGGTCGAGTGGATTACATCTTCATCTCGCCATCACTGACCTCACAATTTATCGACTCCGCGCCTTGGGCCATCAACGCCAATGAATCTGAGCTTTGGGACTACCAACACAAAACCGCCAATACCAGTTGGCACCGATCCTCTCGCCATGATCCGGTTCTATTAAATCTGAATTTTGAATTAGATGAACGCCAAAGTCCGGAAGATAACTCATCCGAGAATCCCTCTGCGGAAACCGAGCAGAGCAGTGGTGGTAGCCTTGGCTTAATAAGCCTGCTGTTATTCGCTTTAATGACCATCCGCCGTACTCGTGGCACACAAGCCTAATTGGATAGATAGAGATCAATGAACATGAAAAAACTCGCATACGTTGCCTTACTTATCAGTTGCCATGCAACGGCTAACTATATCCAAGCGGATCACCCCCATGTGATTACCCCGTTTTTCTCAACCTGCATCACCGATAACGGAACCGTAACTCCGCCCCCTGTTCCCTCTGACGTTTACAATCCGAACGGTTATTATGATGCAGCACTCAACCAAACCGGCCAAACATTGAAACAGGCATTAAATGGCATCATTTCTCAAGGCCATATTAAACTGAGATATACCGATAATAGCAGCCCCGATACCATGGATGTATGGAAAGCATTAATGATTACAGATGAGGACCCTTATCAATCAGATCATGTCATTTTACTGTATACCGGACGCTCGCAGCTAAAAACTGAGCGCTCAGGCCAAGGCTCGCTTGGACAAGACAATTGGAACCGAGAACATCTATGGCCAAAATCTCATGGCGGCTTTAATAACAAATCCGCGTATGCTTACACCGATATCCACCACCTTCGCCCTAGTGATGAGTCGATCAACAGTGAACGCGGTAGTTTAGAATTTAATGAGGGCGGAGTGCCCACTAAAGAGTCTCCAGAAGCTGGCAACAAAAAAGATCCACAACGAGGCACGTTTGAACCCCGTGATGCTGTAAAAGGAGATATCGCGCGAAGCATGTTTTATATGGCCACACGTTATGAAGGCAAAGACCCTATCACGCCAGATCTAGAAATCAACGTTGGCAATAATTCACCCACTTCCCACCTTGGTGATTTATGTACCTTGCTTAAATGGCATGAGCAAGATCCGGTGGATGATTTTGAAAAACAACGCCACGAGAAAATTTATTCCATACAAAACAACCGCAATCCTTTTATTGATAACCCATTCTGGGTTGAAGAGATTTTTTCTAGCCCTGAATGCCCTTAAGTGCGTTTGTCGTTCTCCTTTCATCCCCGCGCAAGCGGGGATCCTCGCCACCACCCTTTCCCTAGCTCCTGAATAATCTTTGCGTTATGATTGCAAAGCTAACAACATCAGAGGCTTAAACATGAATATCCTAGTCACCGGAGGCATGGGCTACATCGGTAGCCACACCTGCATTCAACTCCTTCAAGCGGGTATCACACCGATTATTCTCGACAACCTATACAACAGCAAAAAATTGGTGCTTGACCGCATTACCCAAGTTACTGGCATTACCCCTAAATTTTATCAAGGCGATATCCGAGACAGCGCACTGCTCGAACAAATTTTTACCGAACATACTATCGATAGCGTGATCCATTTTGCCGGTCTCAAAGCTGTGGGAGAATCGGTCGAAAAACCACTGATGTATTACGAAAATAACGTTGCAGGTACCTTAAGCTTAGTCCGTAGCATGGCAAAAGCAGGGGTTAAAAGTTTAATTTTCAGCTCTTCTGCCACCGTTTATGGTGATCCCGCCAGCGTCCCGATCCGCGAAAACTTCCCCACATCGGCAACCAACCCTTATGGACGCAGTAAATTGATGGTGGAAGAATGCTTAACGGATTTTCAACACGCCAATCCAGACTGGAGTATCACGCTACTGCGTTACTTTAACCCGGTTGGCGCACATGAATCTGGCTTACTCGGTGAAGACCCACAAGGCACGCCGAATAACCTCCTTCCCTTTGTCGCCCAAGTTGCTGTAGGCCGACGCGAACAAGTCGGTGTTTTTGGCAATGACTACCCAACACCGGATGGCACCGGTGTCCGCGATTACATTCACGTGGTCGATTTGGCTGATGGCCATTTAGCCGCGCTGAATAAAGTAAGCCAACGTGCTGGAGTGCATATTTTTAACCTCGGCACCGGAAGTGGCCATAGTGTGCTTGATATGATTGCCGCCTTTAGCAAAACCGTCGGCAAACCGATTGCTTATCAAATTCAAGCACGCCGCGCAGGTGATATCGCAGAATGCTGGGCAGACCCAAGCTATGCAGAACAAACGTTAGGTTGGAAAGCAACGCGCAGCTTAGCAACCATGGTCGAAGACACCTGGCGCTGGCAGTCAAAAAACCCGAATGGGTATGAAGGCGAGTAAGGTTAATGGTTAATGGTTAATGATACTAACGCATTCGCTCTTATTCCCCTCCCTCGGAGGGGTGCCCGAAGGGCGGGGTGGTTGCTAAAGCTAATGAAATACGATTAACTTTTCAGGTACTGGTTTTTAAGACCTGCGCTACTTTTCCTAGAATCTACTCTTGTCTAGAATCTGAGTTTAAAACCACCCCGTCAGGCTCTGCCTGCCACCCCTCCAAGGGAGGGGAATTTAAAAAACATGCTCGCCTCTACTCCCCTGCGGAGGGAATTTAAAAAAACATGCTCGCCTCTACTCCCCTGCGGAGGAAATTTAAAAAAACATGCTCGCCTTTACTCCCCTGCGGAGGGAATTTAAAAAAACGTGCTAGTAAGAACTAAAGCAACAAATAACACATTCGCTCTTATTCCCCACTTCCGAAAGGCGGATGGCAATGATACTGGTGGATGCAGGGAACCTAAAAATGACTAAGCAGTAAACGGGGATGATAAGAGGCTTAATTCCCCTCCCCCGGAGGGGTGCCCGAAGGGCGGGGTGGTTGCTGTCACCGATCATGCAAAACTGATCCACTAACGATCATCGAAAACTGATCCACTTGGTATCATCCGTTTATTTTTTATACGGGTGATTTATGTTAACCAAGGAGACATTTGTGGATATTCATGTTCGCTTTGCACAAGGCCAAAGCATTCGTAACATTGCCCGTCAATTAGGCATCTCTCGTAACACCGTAAAAC
>NZ_WXWH01000026.1:0-5122 GCF_009904905.1 Vibrio sp. V30_P3S12P165
CATTGGTGTCGCACCGATAACAAGAGAAAGTGGCCGCTTTAAAGGTAAGCGGCTGATACAAGGAGGGCGGACTCAAGTTAGGACCGTTATGTACATGGCGATGATGTCGGCTATCCAATGCAACCCTGTTTTCAGAGCAACTTATGAACGACTACTTACGGCAGGAAAACCGAAAAAAGTTGCCATTGTTGCCTGCATGAGAAAGATGGTTGTTATCTTAAATTCAATGCTAAGAGATGGTGTTATGTGGGATACAGATAGCCTCAAAAATTAACTATTGACGCCATAGTCTCTTGTTATGAGACGCGCTCTCACTGATGTTCAACTAGCCCCATTTTTTCAGCCGTAGCTATAGCGTTAAAGGGACTTTTGATTTCACTAGACAATGCCTTAACCTGCAGCGGATCTAAGTGCTTAATTTTTCCGTCACTTGGCTTTTCAAAATAGATAAAACCTTTCAAGATTCCGTTTAAAGTGGTGATGTCTACTTCATCTAATACAGCCTTGAGGTTGTTCGCCTCGGCCTGAGCACACTCGTAGTCCTTAAGAAAGTTAATGTATAAAAACACTTCTTTTTTGTCGTCAAGGCTCAAGCTTTCAAACCATTCAGATTTAGGAAAATCCAATATCGTTTGTTTGCCAATTTTATCGCACTCTTGCCACCTGTCATCCCATGCTTTCAAGTAACTCAACTTATCAACATTCACTGAGCAACCAACGAGAAATATAGGCAACAGATAAATTAATCCTTTTTTCATAATAACTCTCTAGGCTAAATAGCGACGCCTCATAACGCCCGCTTAAGGGGCAGCCAACGCCACGACCAACTTTCCGCATAACAACGTAACCACAAAAACCAACGCATTATAAAAATGCCACGCGTTGGCTGTCCCTCTTGAAGCGTTTGTTATGCTTAAGCTTCAATGACTTACGTTTTACCAAAACCAAGATTAACTCAGCTTTGATTCACGAAAAAAGCCAAAAACCAAAAAACTGAAATGACTCATGATTTTGAAAATCAGACTTTGAACTTTGGCTGTTAAAACGAAAAAACCTAAGATCAAATTTCTGATTGAGCCAGCCGAACCAACCTCGCGCTTGCCCGAAAATTGAATGAGGCAATTCGCTGAATTAGCAGCGCCAAAGAATAATTGTCCGGAAAACCGCGCCCACTGAAGCCGACTTGCCGAGAAACACAAAACTCACAAGCCAAGGGAACAAAGAACAATCATAACCCACTGATTTTTAGTGATTAAGCATAACGCCCAATTAAGGGGTGAACAACGCCTCTACCCAAACCTAAAGTATTGTGCCATAAACACTAAAACTGAAGTAGAAGCAAAAGTGCCAAGCGTTGTGAATCCCTCTTAAATTGCTTGTTATGAAGCGGATTCCACCGACTTTCCACATCTAAGCTTGAGGATGATCTTAAGCAGTAAAGCCGCCAAGAAACCGTATAATTGATACAGTCCAAACAATACTTGTAAGGCTGCAACTACGACAAGAGGTATGTCTTTCACACTACCTTCAATTGAAACTGAATAGATGACTAATGCTAACAAGCAGCTAGCCAACAAGTTAAAAGCAGATTCCAATGAGCTAAATAAATCAATAGAGACTAACTTGCGAACGCACTTTTCATCATCGCTATCAAAGTACTTTCTTGCGCTTAATATCAAGCCAAAAGGAATGTTCTCATTCCCAAAACGGCTGACCCTTAACATAGCTTTTATAAGTGGACGTCTTACCTTTATGCCATAAGTGAGCCTAAAGTACTCAACTTCTATTTCATCTCTGAAGTGCTTCTTTAGATCTTCAGAAACTTCATCTGACTTACTCGCTTCAAGAAGAATGTTTAGTTTCCGCTTTCTATGTTCATCAAGAAAAGTAACTATGTTTCTGGTGTTTACCAAGAAGAAGACTAAGACCATTGCCACTACATAGCCAAAGTTCCCACTTTCAATGTGTGCGATTATTTCTTGCAAACCAACCCTCACCTATAAACTAAGACTCGCTTCATAACGCCGCATTAAGGGGCAGGCAACGCAAACAACTAAACTCAAACTACCCAGCCGTAACCTCAAATGCCAACCAAACCAAAACTGCCAAACGTTGACTGTCCCTCTTGAATGCGTTGTTATGTAACTTTACTAGCCATTTCAAAGCATTACAAAGAAAAATATTGCCAAATACCGTTTAACTTACATGAAAAATTAGCAGTAACCCAGTAGAATTTGCGTGGCAACAACGAAACTGCGAGCCCTAGTTCAAAGAAAAAAATAACTGCCACTAAACTTATCGCCAACCTACTGAACCATTAAGAAAAAACTGAGAACTCGAAGAATAAAGAAGCCGAAAGCTAAATCAACATGCACACAACCCACTCAGAGAAAATCGACATTGAAATCAGATCAATCATAAAAACATCTACTTTTCAATGTATTGTGGTCTTTTTTTCTTTACGGTTACATAACGCCCGGTTAAGGGGCAACCAACGCTACTACCAACTTTCCGTATAACACCGTAATCACAAAGACCAACTCATAATAAAAATGCCACGCGTTGGTTGTCCCTCTTGAACCGTTTGTTATGTTTTTAGTGATACACGACCTTAAAGTGCTCTAAAACCAATAACATATCCTCACTTGGCTCTATACCTAAAGTTTCACATTCACGTGAGAAAAATTTCCAATGAGCTTTACGCCACCATTCTAGCGATTTGTCGCCCTCACCCTCACTTGCCGCAAACTCTTCCGTCACTTCGTTGAATCGACAACTTGAGACCGATGTTATCTCAATGATACAAATTGGCTCACCATTCCAGTTTGTGACCACTTGAAGGTGGCCAACTATAGGTAATACTTCGCTTTCGTGGCTATACCAATATTCCATGCTGCATGATGCACGTTTCTCGCCACGTAGAATTAAATCTGCACATAGATTTGCGTTATACTCATCTGCGCAAAAGTAATCCGAACTAAATGATGTATATTTTTCAGACACTTCACTAGGTAAAGTTCGAAGGTATTGCTGTAAAAATAACTGACTCTTTTCTTCCATGATTCACTGAACCTGATTAAAAACATAACGCCCAATTAAGTAGCCCGAAACGCTACAACCAACTTCCCGCATTACACCGTAATCACTAAACTCAACGCAAAACGAAAATGCCACGCGTTGAGGGTCTGCTTGAATTGTTTGTTATATTTCAATTCCATACAGCCACTGAAAGACCAAACAACCTTTGAAAATAGTACATAACATCAAAAGCTTAACGTCAGTTGAGCCAGATTTAGATACAAAAAACAATTAATTTTGAAATCGAATCAAGCTTACCCATTGATTCTGATGATAAATATCAGATAAATAAGCCATTAATGTAAACCAAATAAAAAGAGCTGCTAAATGCGATTAAACGATAACTTTTGTTAGTCATTGATATACATGATCAACCAACAGCTATGCTTCACAAGAAATCATCAACCAGCAAAACACTCACATTACCACTTAACGTTTAAATTTGTAACACTTTGAATTTAAGAGAAATATAACGCCCGGTTAAGGGGCAACCAACGCCACTACCAAGCTTTCGCATAACACCATAATCACCAAAACCAACGCATAGTAAAAATGCCACGCGTTGGTTGTCCCTCTTGAACCGTTTGTTATGTTTTATTACAACCATCTGATTTTATTGAAAATGTTCTTAGAATCATCAACTGGTTTAAGACATTATTGCCTTACTTCTAAAAAGTGTCTTTTTGCAAGATAAGCAAATATGTTTATAACGATGATCTGCATGAGCTGTTAATGGTTGAAAAATCACTTTATCTGAACCACAACTAAAGCATTTCGCACTTTCTGAATCTGCCGTTTTACATTCAGGATGCTTTATCAAATAATCCTCAAGTGTCGGTAATTTGTGCCAATCATCATCCTGTGGCTTCGAATATGATACGAAATAGTAGAATGTAGCAGCCGCGCCCAAAACTAAAACCAACCAAATGAAATCCATTTCTTTTCCTCAAGTTATCCCGAAAACATAACGCCCGCCTAAGGGGCTGGCAACGCATAACACTAAACTCAAACACAACAACCGTAACCACCGCGGCTCAATGGGACTGGAAACGCCACGCGTTGACAGTCCCTCTTGAGGCGTTTGTTAGCTTACTGTCCTAACATGCCAACTAAGAGGACATAACTATTGTGAAGCGCATGAATTAAAAAGGCTATTGTGAACCCTACTTTTGGTGAACTCTGCCGCCATACTTGAAATGCCACCCCAAAAACAACAAATGGCATGAATGTAAACATGCCCCAAAGTGGGTGTGACATAGAATGTAAAACAGAAAAGATAAACGCACACAAGCAGGCACTTAAAAAAATTCTGTCTGTAAATTTTGCGATGAGCACCAGTATCAGTGTCATCAATAATGTTTCTAAGGCTGGGCCAACCAAAACTGTTCCAAGCACATCAACCAAAGTCATTCCCACATCAGGACCATCAGCGGGGAGACCATAAAGAAGATCAACAATCACCGCAAGCGCACCTGCGGAGCAGAAAGAAACAGCAGACGCTTTTAGGCAATAACCTAATTTTGACTCTTTACGACTTAGTAGAAACACACCGTAGTACCTTGTAAGCTAACGCCGCATTCTTACGAATCCCCCCATAATTTCCATATAAAACAATGAGTAGACGCGCATCGCTCATTCTGATCTAATGAATTTCGCCAAAAACACACCGGATTAAATGGATTTAATAGGGAACCCCTACGATGCGCGATGTTCAAATTCTACAGCAAACACTCGAAAACCAATGCCCTGACATTCACAAAAAACGACTTAGATCTCTCATACTTGCAACCAGAACGGTACTGGATGGCTCTGATCTCACACTCACCAAAATTGGACGCGCTCTCGACACCGATACCACGGTGAAGCATGCCATCAAACGTATCGACCGATTACTTGGTAATCGCAATCTACACCGTGAAAAAGAGTCCATATATAAATGGCATGCGTCCTTTATTACTCGCGCCAATCCTTTTCCTGTTGTCTTGGTTGATTGGTCAGATGTTCGTGAGCAACTGCGCTATATGACATTGCGCGCTTCGGTATC
>NZ_WXWH01000057.1:0-5018 GCF_009904905.1 Vibrio sp. V30_P3S12P165
AAGTTACGCAGCATTTATAAAATGCAATGAAACTGAATTAATAGGTAAGAAACATTCGAATACTCCTATTTCTGATACTTTCAGACAAGAAATTATCCTCGACCATCAAACAGCACTAGTTAATAATAGAACCATTTTTAAAGACCGCACGGTTGCAATAGAAGATAAAACCTACCATCTCTATCATTGGATTCAGCCATTTAGCCTACAGAGTAATAATCAGACCAATGGCATTATTTGTGGATGGATTGATGTTAGTGAAAGAATAAGCTTAATGAAACAACTATCTGATGCAAAAGAAGAAGCTGATTTTGCCAATGCAGCAAAAAGCCGTTTTATTGCAACAATGAGTCATGAAATTCGGACACCAATTAATGCAATATTAGGTTTACTTGAACTAGCATTAAAAAAAGCTAAAAATAAAGATTTTGATATTAGTTCTATTGATATAGCTTACCAATCAGCCAACGATCTCTTAGCTCTTATTGGTGATATACTTGATATTGCAAAAATAGAGTCAGGTAAATTTACACTAACTCTTGAAAAAAATAGTTTAAAAGATACATTTGACTCTATTTACAGAATTTACTCTCACCTAGCCATCCAAAAAGGAGTTAGTTTATATCTTTCATTTGATCATCAAATCCACTCATTACTGATTTATGATGATTCAAAATTAAAACAAGTTTTGGTTAATATTGTAGGTAATGCCATTAAATTTACCGATCATGGTTATATTAAATTATCTGCAACTTGCATACATAATGATCCTCTATATCAAAAAGTAAGAATTGAAGTTCAAGATCAAGGAATAGGAATACCTCAAGATGATATTGATAATTTATTTCAAGCCTTTAATCAAGCTAATAACCATCATGGCCGAGGAGGAACTGGCTTAGGTTTATTGATTTCCAAAACTATCTGTGACTTGATGTGTGCTACTTTTAATATTGAAAGTCAGGAAAATATAGGAACAAAAATTACCATTTTAATGAAGTTTGAAAAAAGTGAAGATGATGTTCTTATCCCACTAGATTCAGATTATGATAATAATCAATCTCGAAAATATCGAATACTCATCGTGGATGATTATATACCTAATCGATTACTACTTTCTGAACAACTTCGTTATCTCGGACACAAAGTGATAGAAAGTGATGGTGGTCACCAAGCATTAAAACTGTATAAAGAACAAATCTTAGATTTAATTATTACTGACTGTAATATGCCTGATATGGATGGATATGAGCTGACCAGGCAGATTCGTCGTTATGAATTAGAATACAATCACTCACCAATATATATTATTGGTTATACTGCTAATGCACAAAAAGAAATTATCAGTGACTGTATCGAGTCAGGAATGAATGACTGTTTATTTAAACCGATTACTATTGATGATCTTAACATGGTACTAACTAAATCACCGATAGAAAATATCAACTCAAAAGAAAGAAAGATAAATAAAGTAATTTTGTTTGATATTAATGTCATCAAGAATTTAACCGGAAATAATACTACACTGATCAATAATATTTTTGACAAAGTCATTACTGAAAATAAAAAAGACATTACCAATTTACAGCAAGCACTTAACGCCGGTAAAATACAGGAGTGCCAGTCATTAGCACATAAAATGAAAAGCGGAGCAAATATTATAGGCTGTAATATGATTACAGACCAATGCCAAAAAATAGAAGAATCAGAATCAATTAATGAAGCAGAGTCTCTAATTATAATTTTGTCTGAAATGATTCAACAACTCGAAGATAACATACGAGATTATCAGACTAATGAACCATCATAAGGTCGTGTATGAACTCAATATAATGAAATGGATTATCTATCATTAACCAACAAAACATCACTATTTCAATAAAACTTGGCCCTTTTAGCTACTTGTGACAGATTTACGTAGCCAATGAATATGATGGTTAAATCCAGATGCTTGATAAAGATGTAGTGCCGCCTGATTAAATGCCCAAACTTCAACAAATAGCTCTTTAACACCATAAGTGATAAAGACACGTTCTAAATGACTGAGTAGATCGCGAGCGACGCCTTGTTGACGATAGTCAGGGTTTATATAAAGCTCATCAATACTTCCCATCAATACAGGCTGGCTAACGGTTGACACTAGTTCACAAAAATGCCCGGTGACAAAACCAATAATTTTCCTTCCACATTTAGCGACATAGACTAAACATTCTGGATCATCAAGATAGCGTGCGATACTCTTTTCTTGTTCTATTTCTTGTGCCGTTTTGAAATATTCCGGACAAGCTTGATGATGTTCATCATGTAAGTCGAACATTAATTGGTTAAGCTCGGGCAAATCATCCATGTGTGCGGCACAAAGAAAAATAGAAGACATAAGGTAACGTTAATCAGGCATCATGTGGCAATTCTATCGGATAGAGCTGTGAAATCATACCACCATGGATGACTGACAACGAAAATTCAGTATGGCGCGCTCTGTCGACGTTTATTTTTCATCGCCCATTAAGGCATCTTTCCGTAATCGTCCTAAGGTTAATAGCACGGCACATAACGCTAAAAGACTCATGCCGATATAGACCAGACTAAATCCTTGAGCGAGTAACTGGTAACTGGTATCCGCTTGTTTTGCTCCTTGCTCGCTCACAGTAACGGTTTGTGGAACACGTAAGTAAAAAAGTGCGGAACAAAATGCGACACCTAATGCACCACCCAATTCTCGTCCAAAATTAAATAGCGACATCCCAATACCTCGGTCTCTGGCAGGCAAAACGCTTTGCACCACAACCCCGAGAGCTGGAAGAGTAAAACCAAGCCCAATCCCTGCAAAACCTAACGCAAAGTTCACCCAAATATCATAATGAATTTGCCAAATAGCCACCATTGCTAAACTAAACCCTACCGTAACGAGTAGCTTATATCGTGCATAATGGGCAACCAACTTCCCTCCAATGTAAGCCCCTGCAGTAATACAAAACATAAAAATCACCATGATAGTGCCGCTTTGTGATGGGGAGAGTCCTTTTTGCCATTGCAACTGCAGAGGTAAATAGACAAGCAATGCAAACATGAGCATTTGTGATCCCATAATGAGTAAAATGGCTGTCAAATAGTTGGGTAATCGAGCCAATCTCGCAGGAAGAATCGGATCACTCACCTGTCTCTCCACAACGATCAGCCCCAACACACTCAGTAGCAAAATAAATGCCCCCCACCCATTGGAGATTAATGAATGCGATGAAAGTAGCAATAGCAACATGGTGGTGGCGATCATCAATAATCCAGCTCCCATCCAGTCAAACCGGCTATGACGACGTCGATTAAGATGGCGTAGGTATCGGTTAACCATCACTAATGCAACCACACCCAATGGTAAATTGATCCCAAAGACCCAACGCCAAGTAAGATGCTCGGCAAAATAACCACCTAATAAAGGGCCAGCAATGCTTGATACGGCATAAACCGCTGAAATATAGCCTTGATATTTGCCGACTTGTCGCGGAGGAATCGAATCAGCAATCACAGTAAAAGCCAATGCAATTAAACCGCCGCCACCAATACCTTGGATTACTCGCGAGCCAATCAAGGTCGGAAGATCAATCGCAAAGGTACATAATGCAGAGCCCAACATAAAAATAAAAATGCTGGTATTAAGCATGCGAACACGACCAAATAGATCACTAAGCTTTCCATAAACAGGCAACACCGCTGTCGCCGCTAATAAATAAGCGGTGATCACCCAGGTTAATGACTCACCTGCTGATAATTCTTGACCAATTAAGGCGAGCGGTGTCGTCACAATACTTTTTTCCAGTGATCCTAAAGCAATCACCAAGGCAACACTGGCAAAAATAATTTTTGGGTTATCGGTATAAGTGGAGTCGGTTGGCATATGCCCCTCTTGATGGATGAAAAGACGTTCTCGGACAAGATATCCTAATCACACCATTTCTAAAATAGGATAGAATGGGATAGAAAATTGCAAAAATGGGATTAATAATGAAACTTGATGATTTGGCACTTTTTATCGCTGTCGTACGGTGTGGTAGCTTTACACTCGCAGCGAAACAAAAAGCGATATCCACAAGCACTTTAAGCCGGCGAATCCAGCAGTTGGAGCAAGATATTGGTCGTATTTTATTAATCCGTACCAGTAAAGCGATTACTTTAACTAAAGAAGGCGAACTGCTATTTGCTACCTATGCTGAACTCTTTGCTGAAATAGAATTCAAACAAGAGCAAGCCCTGCAAGCGAAAAGTGAATATCGTGGCGATATTGTAATCAATGCTCCCATCATTCCAATTCGTCATCAACTCAGCCCACTCGCAATAGAATTTTGTCAACAGCACCCTAACGTTAATATCAATATTCAAGTCGGTGCAGGTATGGATTATTTTACTCGACACGATCTAGACATTGCTCTGCGTTTTGGGCCACAGCCGCAATCGGAATGGGTTGCCAGAAAGTTAGCCAGTAATCCATCACTATTATGTGCTTCAGCTGATTATGCGAATTCTCTCGATCTTCAACATCCTGAACAATTACTTAATTTACCGCTGTTAACTCTGAATACAAAACAAGCATGGGTATTTATACATAAGGAAAGTGGAGAAAAATTTCAATTTATGCCGAAACCAAGATTGGGATCAGAGGAGCCAGGGCGTCCGCATGAATGGTTAGAATTTAGCCGCCAACTTAAATCCAGCTAACAAGACTTGCTCCAAGAAGCCGGGGTTCATCATGCAACGCTTCTGCTTCATTGGCACACTAATTTTGGTTGGCTCAGCTCTTAGCATGTTAAGCGCCATGTGTCTTAACCCTGCCAAGTTTTCAGCTGCGTTTTCTCGGTAAATCTGACAAGCATCTTCCCGCATGCTCACATCTAAAATCCAATGCATTGACTCAATGCCCCAGTGGGCTCGAATAGCATTTCCAGCTTGCTCCGGAGTCAGGTCAGCTGAACTTATGTAGTAGCGGTACTCCAACACTGGTGCTTTGCCTTTTGCGGCTCGGTAATTTT
>NZ_WXWH01000014.1:0-4832 GCF_009904905.1 Vibrio sp. V30_P3S12P165
GCTCTGTGATGGCTCCAAGGTTATTGATCATTGATGAAATCGGTTACCTGCCGTTTGGGCGAGAAGAAGCCAACCTATTTTTTAATGTGATCGCTAAGCGCTATGAGTATGGCAGTATTATTTTGACCAGCAATTTATCGTTTGGCCAATGGCCTAGCGCATTTGCCGATGATGCGACATTAACGGCAGCGATGTTAGATCGACTGCTTCACCACTCGCATGTTTTGCAGTTAAGTGGTGATAGTTATCGATTGAAAGATAAACGACGCTCAGGAGCAATACCTGAGTAAAAGGGTGGATCAATTTTGATTGATCGTTTTTAAGCTAAAAGTGGATCAGTTTTCGGTGATCGTTGACAACTGCCGCACAGGCAGCTTAGAAAAGTGTAATAAATATCATTTATATCATACAAACGTTCACTGCCGCACAGGCAGCTTAGAAAGTTAATAGTGTTACAACAAGTCACCCTTGAACGTTCACTGCCGCACAGGCAGCTTAGAAAGTCGTGGTTTGACAATAAAGAGGTTTTACAAAGTTCACTGCCGCACAGGCAGCTTAGAAAACTTATGCCCGTTAGCTCTAGAGATCCAGAACGTTCACTGCCGCACAGGCAGCTTAGAAAAATGTTGCTGATTAGACCGAAGTGATCAACCAGTTCACTGCCGCACAGGCAGCTTAGAAATTTGAAAAGTCGTACAAGACAAAAATCCCTACGTTCACTGCCGCACAGGCAGCTTAGAAAAACGGGGCAAGCAATATCGCCTCAACAAATACGTTCACTGCCGCACAGGCAGCTTAGAAAGCATCTGCTTTGCTTGCAAAAGAAGTCATTCAGTTCACTGCCGCACAGGCAGCTTAGAAAGAGAAATGATGATGTACGGCTATCAAGCGTTAGTTCACTGCCGCACAGGCAGCTTAGAAAACGCTTTTCGCCTGAACTCTATCCAGGTGGGCGTTCACTGCCGCACAGGCAGCTTAGAAAGGGCTGGATTCAAAGCTGCGGCTCAAGCGTTTGTTCACTGCCGCACAGGCAGCTTAGAAAGTTGAACATTCCAACGGCTGGCATCTCAACCGGTTCACTGCCGCACAGGCAGCTTAGAAAGCGAGTGATCGGCTCTTCTTATGTTACCGTTCGTTCATTGTGTTAACGATCACCGAAAACTGATCCACTTTTAGCTTATAAATAGCTTAAAAAGTTCGCGCTTTATCGCGTCGTTCTAAGATAAACTGCAACATTCATTCATCAATCAAGGAGAAAATTTGATGAAAGCGATTATCTTGATATGTATCACCATAAGTTCTTTTTTAACCTTACCCGCTTATGCCGTTGAATTTTGGCATTCCAATACGGTTTGGGCCGGTCAAGGACAATGTTCGGCTGTCTTTTCATTTGATAGTGAAATGAATGAAATAATCGATCTTCAGCTTTCAGTTTCTGCTTTTAATCAGGTCGGTGAAGAAGTTGCATCGGGGGTTATTGAAATTGCACACTTTGGCCAATCATCAGCTGATCGTTATATCGACGCATACTTAGAGAGCGAGGCTTTTTGTGATGAACAACTAACCATCTTAGTTAAGGATGCTCAAGCCATCGTAGATGGTCAACCTATTAATCTTCTAAAAAGCAAAATGATATCAGCGCGAGATTTTAAACCTTTCAATATTCGTATGGCTCAATAAGTTATAGGATGCTTTTTAGGTTATCAACGCTATTTTGCTATTAAATTATTATGTTTAGAATGGAAGTGTTATGAAACACATTTTACGTTTTTATATTATTATGATGTTTGTTGTATCGGGCTATTCAATCGTTACCACGCATGGTTATGATAATATAGGGAAAGACCATATTGAAGTGGGATTATTATGGCCGGTAAGCTTTTATCAATATGTCTCACGGCCAAAAATAGAGGGAGAGTCATACGATAGTGTGATTGACTCGTTAGTTGAACTCATCGAATCGAGAAAAGATTATAATGAACAATATGCCGCAGCCGTAGCATTTAATCAAATTCTGCTTGAAGATTATGTTAAGTCTAATCCAGGTTTATCTCGCGTTGAAATTGAAAGATTAATACATTTATCAAATACAGAGAAACTGGCTTATGAATTGAAAATTAATCCAGCTAAAAGTAAAGCACTGATTAATTTTGTCAACGGGTTTGATTTTGATGATCTCATCGAAGCTGGCGAGAATGCGCGGAATAATGTGTTAAAGATAAGTTATATTCGTTGAGTTTTCCTCAAATAGAGCCCTTGGGGGAAGGGCTCTTGAACTGGAGCGTATTATTTAAATTTGAATCAATTCAGCGGCTTTTTTCATCGCCTCTTTAGTCGAACATTCGATAATATTTGCTTTAGCAAAGCGATGTGCATCTTTGACTTGGATATCGTGGGCAAGAATAACGAGCTTAGCATGGGCGATGTCTTGGTCAGTAATGCGGTTTTTGATACCATTTTGACCTTGGGTTTCAACTTTGATTTTGATGCCGGCTGCTGCCCCTGCTTTTTCAAGTGCTTTTGCGGCCATAAAAGTGTGCGCCACACCGGATGGACAACAGGTGACGGCTACGATGTCATATTCGCCTTCACCCACGGTAGGTATGGTTTGAGTCTCGGATTGGGTGTTCTCTTCTTTTTCCATTTCTGGATCGTCAGTGACAACCGGTTTCCAAAAGCCAACCATTAAAGCCGTTGTGAGCGAACCGAGTGCGATACCGACTACATACATTGGAATGTTGCTTGAAACTGGCGCGGTGATCAGGCCACCCCAAGGTGCGTGAAGCAATACATTGGTTAAGAAGCCAAATACACAGCCTACGATACCACCAGCAACGATAGACGGTAGCACTCGTATCGGGTCATTGGCTGCGAATGGAATTGCGCCTTCAGAAATACCAATGGATCCCATGATGGCTGCCGCTTTACCCGCCTCTTGCTCTTGTTTGGTGAATTTTTTCTTAAATAGGAAGGTTGCCAGTGCCATACCTAACGGTGGTGTACAAATGGCGATACCGACGCCGCCCATAAGCCATGGTTGGGTATCGACTTGTGTTTGTGCGAATAGGGTCGCGACTTTATTAATTGGGCCACCCATATCAAAGGCTGTCATCCCGCCTAGAATTGTCCCTAACACCACCTTTGATGCTCCGGCCATGGATGCGAGAAACTCATTCATCGAAGCCATGAATAATTTAATTGGCTCACCGATCCCCCATAGCACGATGCCTGCAGAAATGATTGTACCTA
This sequence comes from Vibrio sp. V30_P3S12P165, assembly GCF_009904905.1. NCBI lineage: Bacteria > Pseudomonadati > Pseudomonadota > Gammaproteobacteria > Vibrionales > Vibrionaceae > Vibrio > Vibrio sp. V30_P3S12P165. Next base: position 3,250 of record NZ_WXWH01000014.1, read on the forward strand.
CCAGAGGATAAATAAAATATGCCCCCAATGCGGTCATGTTGGCTGAAAGTGGGATTTTTTTCAGTTGGAATACCACGCCACCGGCAATAAAGCCTGCCACGATACAGCCAAGGAAACCGCCGCCCATGTCGGCCATAATACCAGATGAGATCATTGCCGGTGCAAGTGCTGGTTTATCCGCAATAGAATAACCGATAAAGCCCCCTAAAATAATAGGAAACAATACCAAGCCTTTTATGCCAATATTAGAAATGTCAGCTAATAAACCATCAGCCGGTACGGCTCCTTTACCAGAGGCCATGACGGCAAGCGCCAATAATACCCCTCCGGCGACGATAAATGGCAACATGTGAGAGGTACCAAATAAAAGATGGCCTTTCATGGTACTGAGGAGTTTTTTAAAATTGCTACGATTATGGGTAGCTTGAGCGGTTAGGGTACTCATAATGTTATACCTTATGATTGAGTTAAAATAATAATTTAATGCTCACCTTTTTTATTCACTTGCCGCCTACCTGCAACTCCAAATTGTTTGAGTATCGGTGGCGTATTTGATCAAGTGTTTTTATTACGGCTTTTTATTCTTTTCTTGATGGTGATTTTGATTAAATTAACGATTGATTAATTGGATTATTCGGCTTTGATTCATGCTTAGTAAATGATGGATCTAATTTAATTAATCTTGCGGGGAGCGGAAATAGTAAAAAAGAGTCTATTACTACACATTTGTATCACTCAAGCTTAAATGTGATTTATATCGCTCAATACCAAAAACAAAAAAAGCCAGTCAAAAGAGACTGGCTGAATGGTATTCCTTTTTTGCTTGACGCTGCAGCAGTGTTGGCGACGTTCGTTTAGCCCAATCGGATATCCCCTTCCTACTTGACGCTGCAGGGGGGCAGGGCAAGATCATGAACGTTTTTTGCGCAATGCGAGGTTAAGTTTGACCTGACGTGCGGGCTGTGATCTTATGCTCCTTTTTTAAGGTGTTGCCATGAATATTAATACCATCAAAGAGCACTTCAGCATCATCCGTGACGAACGGCAAAGCGCAAAAGTTGACTACCCTCTGTTTGATATTTTGTTTGGTTCAATCTGCGCCGTGATAGCCGGTGGTCAAGGCTGGACCGACATTCGTGAATATGTTCTTGGTCACCATGAGTGGTTTCTTAAACAGGGGCTGTTTGAAAACGGCGTGCCTGTTGACGATACCTTTGCTCGTCTGATCGCAGGTATTGACCCTGCCGAGTTTCGCGACTGTTTCCTGGGCTGGATGAATGCGGTACATACCTTGACGTGTGGTGAGGTGGTTGCCATTGATGGCAAGACTTTGCGCGGCTCCTACGATAGAGATGACAGACAAAGCACCATCCATATGGTGAGCGCCTACGCGAGTGCCAACCAACTGGTATTGGGCCAACTCAAAACTGACAATAAGAGCAATGAAATCACCGCAATTCCGGAATTGATTAAGATGCTCGACTTGCGCGGAGCCCTCGTGACGATTGATGCGATGGCCTGCCAGATCAAAATTGCCAAGGTAATTACCAACAAAGGCGGTGATTACTTGTTGGCAGTAAAGG
>NZ_WXWH01000047.1:0-4248 GCF_009904905.1 Vibrio sp. V30_P3S12P165
TTTGTCATTCTTTAAAATAACCAATTAAAACAATAAGTTAAAATCATAAAACATGTAAAATAGAAACTAACTTAAAAATGAAAAAGCATAAAAACACTTTAACTTTCAATATATTGCGGTCTTTTTCTCTACGGTTACATAACGCCCGCTTAAGGGGCAGCCAACGCAACTACCAACTTTTCGCATAACACCGTAATCACAAAAACCAACGCATAATAAAAATGCCGCGCGTTGGCTGTCCCTCTTGAAGCGTTTGTTATGTGGTTATTCGACCTCTTTAAATACTGTCACTCTTTTTAAGCGATCATCATGCATGTCAATGAAGTCATCATCTAATTTATTCTCCAGCATTTGAGTTACATAATATGGTGGTTCATTCCGGAGAAGCAGTTCAATATTTTGTTCACCCTGATTACCATCAGCGTTAACTGGCAACAGTCCATTTGACTTCGCATAACTTAGTGCCCGTGAGGGCAAGTCTGAACCACCATGCCCTGAGCAGCAAAAAATACAATGCATTGGTTTTAGGTCGTTGATAATTTGAGATAAGCGAGTTTCATTGTTCACTTGATATGCTTTTACTTTTTTGGTGCTCAGTAGAGCTGTTCCATAGTGGCGAACTGATGTTTTGTGTGTTCGGCACTTCCAAGGAGTATCATATTTCTTAGGATCCCAATTGGTATACATACAGTAAGCAGGAATCATGTTACCTTTAGCGGCATCTTGCACAAGTAAATCTACTTGCTGTCCATTTTTGTTTTTGTGATGTAAATGTTCATATTTTTCAGTATCTAATTTAAGTACTTTAGCTTGAATCCGCATTCCAAGCCATTTACCACTAGGTCCTGTAAACCACCATTCCCAATCAGCACCATTAAGTGATTCTTTATGTCGAGTAAAACTCTCGACGATCAACTTAGTGCCACCTAATTTTTTTATATTCAGTACTAAGAAATCAGTTATCGACTCCTCTCCAAGCTGAAAACCAAGGTTTCTAGCTTCTCTCAACTTGTTCCATGTCCATCCTGAGTTTTTAATTAAAATATCATCAATTTGCATCATAATTCTCTATCTAACCACATAACGCCCGGCTAAGGGGTTGACAACGCACCGCCGAACGCAAAAAACACACCGTAAACACTGAACTTCAATTTTGCACTAAAGTCGCCAAGCGTTGGCAATCCCTCTTGAGCCGTTTGTTATAAGCTGCCACTAAACGTTTGGATTACTTGAGTTATTAAACGAATACATGCGTATTTCATCCCTTGGAAACCAGCCTAATTTTTCGTAAAAATTTTGCGCATTAACATTATTGCTATAAACAAATAAATGCGTCTTTGAAACACCAATCGAAGTCAAAGCATCAACTGATTTTTCAACCAAAGCTTTACCTATTTTTTGGCCTCGAAATTCTGATGAAACAGCCAAATGTTGCAGATATCCTCTGCGACCATCGGTCCCAACGAGTACCGCACCAATAATTTTATTGCCGCTTAAAGCAACAAAACTTAGCCCAGAGTTTCGGTTAAGGTAACTTTCAATGCTTTGTTTAGAATCAGCATCTCTTAATGACAAGCTTTCCGTCTGGCACCACAGATCAATCACTGAATCGTAATCGGAAATATCCATTTCTCGAATTGTAATCACTAAAGCCTCCAAAGCTTATAACGCCGCGTTAAGGGGCAGCCAACGCAACTACCAACTTTCCGCATAACACTGTAACCACAAAAACCAACGCATAATAAAAATGCCACGCGTTGGCTGTCCCTCTTGAACGCTTTGTTATAAGCAAATAAAACCTTGATTTAATTGATTTTCAACTGCTCTGAACTAGATAAAACCCATGCACTATTATGAGATTCAAAACCAATTTTCGGATAATAACCTTGTGCTTTCGGTGCTGATAGTAAAACCAATTTACAACTTGGGCTCAACTCTTCTTTGGTCACTAAGATTAGATATTTACCTATACCATTGGATTGAACACTTTCATCAACAGCTAAATCAGACAAATAGTAGCAATAATGAAAATCTGTCACTGAACGAGCAACACCGACAAGTTGATCGTTCAGCCATGCGGTCACAATTAAATTAGAGTTATTGAGCATACCCTGAATAGTTGACTCATTATCCAAAGGACGCCGCTCACCCAATGAAGTTTTCTTCAGTAAACTCACGAATTGTTCAACTGAGATTGGATGGTTTACTTTGTACTCGATTTCCATTTTTCATCCTCTGGGGCTGAATTTGCTTATAACGCCCTGTTAAGGTGTGAGCAACGCAATACCGATGCTTCCGCATACCACCTTAAACACTAAAATCAACGCATAGTAAAAATGCCACGCGTTGCGAATCACTCTTAAACAGTTTGTTAGAGGTTTTTTATCGTGTACAGGAGTTTCTTGCCTTGCTCTGTCGGGATATAAAAGCCTTTATCATTTCTTTGTAACAAAGCTAAGTCTTCGAACTTTTCAAGCACTAAGCGTTCCGCTGTACACCCCACATAACCCTCGTCACCCATAGCCCGAGCAACATGCCTCATGAACATGACTTCTTCAGTCGAAAGCTGAGAAATAATGCGAGCAAAACTTAATGCTAGAAAATCGTTCTCATGTTGTTTTTCACCGACATCCTCAATTTTATGAGAAATAGCCGCCTCATTGGTCAGTTGCTCCAAAGCTTTCAATTTTACGCGTTGACCTAAAACATCGATTTCAAGTTCATGCGACTTAAGCGCTTTCTTAAACAGTTCTTGAAGTTCTTGTTTGAAGTGAAAAAGCACTACCAAAACAACCAGTGGCCAAACTAACACCTCTAAATATTTGAGAACTAACTCTGCGATTTCCACTAAACCTCCAAAACCTCTAACGCCCAATTAAGTAGCCCGAAACGCACTGGCTCACTTTCCGCATTGCTCGGCAACACGAATTTCAACGCAAACCAAAAGTGCTAAGCGTTGAGGGTCTGCTTGAATTGTTTGTTATGTTTTACCACAAATGACTGATTTATTTGGCAAAGAACTGCATTCTTAACCGGATTTTCTGAGCCGAATCACACGACAAAACTCACTTGGCCGCCAGATGAACGGAACATAAAACGCGTAAGTCCACTTCCCTGCCCAATGAGGCAACCCGACCAACGTTCAACAAGCGCCCTATCTTTCCAACCACAGCGCAAAACAATAGCAAATTGCCGAGGCAACTGCCAAGCCGATATGCCAATTGGCAAATACACTCAAAGCGACTTAGAGCCAGTGACACAAAACACAGCCACCACGACCTGAAAATGAAGCAAACCACGAACATTAGTATGTTTTACGGGCTGAGTGATTCATGAACTTGGGCCGACAATGCGGATTTGCTGAAGTAACTCGGACGAACTGCCAAAGGGACAAAGAACATAGATCGAAGAAACTTTAAGCCACTGAAATACAAGTAAACATAACGCCGCGTTAAGGGGTGAGCAACGCAACGACCAACTCACCGCATTACACTAAAAACTAATAAAATCAACGCATAACGAAAATGCCACGCGTTGCGAATCCCTCTTTAACGCCTTGTATGGATAATAAGTACTCCAATCGGGTAAGGTGAGACCCAGACTTTAGCTGCAACTAAAGTTCTTCTATCTGGTAGTTCGATTGAACGATGGCTCCTCAATTGAGAGACCGGTAACAAGTACGAACGCCAGATAGAACTCCAAGCACCACACTCGAATAGTCTTCTGGGTCTCGAGCCCGCATTTGCAAGCAAGAGTTAGCTTATTATGAATACAAACACACTTCAAAACATTAATGTCGGCGTTGATACTGGTAAGTCACAATTAGACATCTACATCCGACCACTCGATATTTACTTCACTGTCCCGAACACCGAAAAAGGCATCAGCGATGCCATAAAAACCATTAAGAAACACAAACCTCAACGTGTCGTCATCGAAGCTACAGGTCGATTAGAAATGCCTTTTATACTCGCCTGTGACAAAGCCAAATTACCTTATGTTATTGCCAACCCACTACGTATTAAAAGGTTTGCTGGTGCCATTGGTCAACGAGCTAAGAACGACCGTTTAGATGCCGCTCTCATCGCACATTATGCCGAACGTGTTCAGCCAGAACTGACCAAACTAAAAAGCGAAAACATACGTCTTATGAGTGACTTAGTCACAAGGCGTAACCAGCTACTCACCATGCAAACCATGGAAAGAAACCGACTACAAATATTACCTAAGAATATCTCGTCTACGATT
>NZ_WXWH01000044.1:0-4129 GCF_009904905.1 Vibrio sp. V30_P3S12P165
GTGGGTATTTATTTAACTTTTTGATTTTATGCATTTTTTTATTTTTTGTTCGAGTTTTAGAATAATAGAAAACTATTAGTGTTTATTTTTGTTACGCTATCTGTCATGATTTATTGAAAAATAGATACACATTGAGTTCAAAGGAAAAGATGGTCAGATTGACTAAAGTCTCTTTATCGGCACGTATCTTATTGTTTGTTTTCCTACCATTATGGGGACTATCGGCTGCGTCTATTAGTATTGGAACTTATTATCTTGCGGATTTACAAACGAGTAAGCTAAAAGGCGATCTTAAGCTAATCGCCAGAGCAATTGATGTCCCTATTGGAGAGGCAATCCGCAAAGGAGATATAGAAACAGTTCAGAGAACGCTTGATGCAATTTTTGATTTAGGTCAGGTATATGGTGCGTCTGTCTACAATCAGGATGGTCAGCGTATTGCTGCGGCTGGTATTGCTAAACGAAGCAATAAATATAGCCCTATTGCACTTGAGCTGCTTGAAGTTGGACGTGATGCCAATGTCTATCAACGTCAAGCCGGCAAACAAGTATATTCTCATTTTCTTCCTATCACCGATAAACGAGGGCAGATATCGAGCCTTGTCGAAATTACTCGTCGTGCTAGTGATTTTTCGTCTTCTATGAGTACCTTGTCACACTCGGCTTGGACTGTATGGGGCGTAATTGGCTTACTCACCTTAATCATTGTCTATTTAGGCCACTACCGAGCAGCGGGTCGCGATGTAGCCCAGTTAACGAGTACCATGGCCAAGATTGGTCAAGGCCAGTTAGGCTTACGTGCTTCTGATTCAAATACGTATGAATTATCTTCTATTGCTCTTGCTTTAAACCGAATGCTTGATGATATTGCGCTTGCACAGGAAAAAATACTGGCTCATCAAGAATATGAAACAAAACTAAATCTGAGGTTAGAGCGAAATGAGCGGATGGCAACATTAGGACGATTCGTCGGTGGCGTGGCTCATGAGTTAGGAGCACCGCTGAATGTGATTGATGGTAGAGCAAGGCGTTTATCTCGATTTATCGATAAGAATTCAGCGCTACATGAACTGACGTCGATTAGAGGACAAGTGAAACGGCTAACTCGAATCGTTCGGCAATTATTGGATTTTTCTCGTAATAGTAACCAAAAAGAAAAAGTACTTATTTTGGATTTAGTAGTACATGCTAGAGAATCACTCAATCATGAACAAATGGAGCCATCACCCTTAATTACCATTAATGTTCCTAACCATCTGTCGGTCTTTGTTGATCCTGATCTGTTCGAATTAGCGTTAATTAACTTACTACGAAATGCAAGCCAAGCCGCTCAAGAAAACGTATTCGTTGGATATGGTGAGTCGCATGACTACTGGTGGATAACCATCAGCGATGATGGGCAACGTATTCCCATAGATATGGACTTATCTCAGCTATTAGAGCCATTTTTCACTACAAAACCAAAAGGTCAGGGGACTGGGCTTGGTTTGGCTATTGTTAACAATATTGTGAATGATCATCATGGCGAATTAATGCTTAGACGTTCAGAGCAAGGTGGGCTCATCGTTACACTACAATTTTCAAAGGAACAATGGGTATGAATATTTTATTAGTAGAAGATGATAGTGATTTAGCAGATTTATTGTGTGAAGAGCTTGAGGGCGAGGGGTATCAGGTCACAATAGTCAACTCAGCTGAAGCAGCTTCATGTAAGTTGAATGAAATAATACCCGATGTGGTGATTTCCGACCTAAGATTACCTGATCGCAACGGTATGACATTAATACCGGAAGTTAAGGCTCTGATGCCAACTCCAGCTATGTTATTAATTACAGCGTTTGGCTCGGTTAACCAAGCGGTTGATGCACTTAAAGCGGGGGCGGATGATTTTTTAACCAAACCTTTTGATATGGATCACTGTCTATTAACTGTGAAACGCCTAATTGAGCACCGAAGCTTGAAAAACCAAGCTGAAAACCGTTTCTTTCATGGCATGCTAGGTGAAAGTGCAGTGATGCAGAGCCTTTTTCGTATGATCCAAAAAATATCGAAAACGGATGGGCCTGTCTTAATACTGGGAGAAAGTGGTACTGGTAAGGAGCTAGTCGCTAAAGCGATTCATAATGAAAGTCTTAGGAAAAATGGCCCTTTTCTGGCAGTTAATTGCGCAGGTATCCCTAAGGAGTTACTGGAAAGTGAATTTTTTGGACATTCAGTTGGCGCTTATACCGGGGCAAATCAATCACGATTAGGTTTGTTAAGGGAGGTCGACGGAGGTACCTTGCTTCTTGATGAAATCGGTGAAATGCCTCTTGAGTTACAAGCTAAATTATTACGTGTATTACAAGAAGGGACCATTCGACCAGTGGGTTCTGATAAGGAAATTAGCGTAGATGTACGTATAGTCACGGCAACTCACCGGGATTTAGAGTCTCGTATCGCAGAGGGGCTGTTTCGACAAGATCTATTCTTTCGGCTAGAAATGTTCACATTATCTGTACCACCACTTCGCGAGCGTGGTGATGATCTTACGATTCTTGCCCGGCACTTTCTTTCTACTCAGACACAAGCTGGAAAAACTAAAGCGATTCAATTGAGTAACTTAGCCTGGAAAGAACTACTGAATTATGATTTCCCGGGAAATATACGCGAACTTAAAAATGCGATTGAAAGAGCATCCGTATTCTGTGACGGTGATGAAATTTTACCATCACACCTACCTGAACGTATTAGGAAATCGTCGAGTACTATCAAAGATAATATTTTTGACTCTTTATCTGAAGATATGCCATCGTTAAATGAGCTTCAACGTAACTATATTAAATTTATTCTTGAGAGAGTCGGGGGAAATAAAGCCAAGGCCGCTGATATATTAGGAATAACCCGACGAACCTTATATCGATGGATAGATGAAAGCCATAACTCAACCGTTCGATAGCTTTTCCTAAATCCTTCCTACTTGAAGTAGCAGGAGTGTTGACTACATTCGTTCACCCCAATTACATAGTCTGTCTATACTCATGAGGATGAACTCATTTGCGGCCTACCTACAACTACAAGTTGATTGGGTATAGATTCAAGTTAGCGAACCCATATTAATACTATTCCTGTCAAGATTTTCCGGATGACTGAGTCACACCATTTACATTGTCGATAACTTTGCAGAAACCTTATCTTCCGAAACAAGGAAAAGTAATCTTTTAATATTTCAATTGATTACAATTTCCCACTTTTCCCATCCTGATCTATGATGGAAGTCATCTTGGGAAGTAAGAATTTGACCATAAATTGCAATTTGGTCCCCAATCGGTCCCCAAGAAGTCGCGCGAGGCCAGCTATTATGGGAAACTTCACTTTCTGTATCGGGAAATAGAGTTAACTATATGATCCATATTATAACAGGTAGTACATTAGGTGGTGCAGAATATGTGGGAGATCACATCAGTGATGCATTACAACAAGCAGAAATCGAAAGCCATATCCATAACCAGCCGGTATTGGCAGATATTCCTGCTCAAGGTATCTGGCTTATTGTTACTTCCACGCATGGTGCGGGGGATTACCCAGATAATATCCAACCTTTTATTGCCGCTTTGCAACAAACACCGCCAAATACGCAACAGCTTCGTTATGCGGTCATCGCACTTGGAGATTCAAGCTATGATACTTTTTGCGCTGCTGGTAAACACGCACATGAGCTGTTAGCTGATATTGGTGCCACCCCACTTGCAGACTGCTTTACTATCGACGTTCAACAACATCCGGTTCCAGAGGAAGCCTTAGCTGACTGGCTCAATACATTTATAGCGCGTATTGACTAATTTTTTCCTCCCTATCCTCTTTCTTTTAAGCGGCTTAGGCCGCTTTTTCTTTTTTACCTTCTTATTCTCTTGTGTATAACTACCATTTTATCCGGTGATTAACCTATAGTTATTCATAGAATAACTTTGATCATTATTTTCCTTGTGTATAACTACCACTTTTGATCCCAGCTAATCCTCCGTTTGATCAGGTGATGATCACACGTTCTGATCTTATTCATTCGCATGATCTTATTGATCATTTATCAGTTATCCACAGAGATCCTCTCCCTTAATAGTAGATCTAATAGAAGATCTCTATATAAGAT
>NZ_WXWH01000050.1:0-3952 GCF_009904905.1 Vibrio sp. V30_P3S12P165
TATTTCATCTTTACTAGAGGTAATGATAGGTTTTTTGAATAATATTAATTTTTTACTAATCAGATGAGGGTCAATTTCTTTTAAATATTTAACCATTTGAGTTAATCTAACATTAATACTATAGTGAAAAATATATAAAATAACCAAACAAAGCAATCCAGTTTTGAGCAAGTTTACTGATAAAGAATGAAAGAAGTTATAATAAATATCTTGATAAACACTTTGTAAGCTAGATTCAACATAAATATCACCTACAATATTATTTTTATATAAAATAGGAAAAGATTTTTTGATTAAAGGTTCTTTACCTTTTTCTCCTGAATGGAAGGTATAATGGTCAGACGTAACTTGTAGATAATCAATATGTGATAAGTTCTCTAGTGCATTAAGCCTTAACTGAAGGGTAAAAAACTCATAATTCCAAATAAATGTTCCTATATCCTGTGTGAAATCTTGATCAAGTTCTAGTTGACGATTTTCAATATGGGCAATCTCTTGATTAATGGCTAATTTCGTTTGTATAAAAGAAAAAATCAAGGTGAAAACAAGACTAATAGCAAAAACAATAATACTGACTCTTTTGCCAAGATGGCTTATTTTTATTTTTGATATTGTATTTCTTCTATGTGCATATTTTCGCATTGTTCTCATCTTCTAGAGGAAAGCTGATCCATTAGGTGAGCGATTAAACTCGCTTGTGATCTATGTACAATTTTACGTTGTGTTAAGCATAATTCAAGCTGATAAAATATCAATATAGTCTATCATTAAATGTGATGATAGATCGGTTAGGTGATTGTGTGCGTGTACTAGTAATGATTATTTTGATATTCATTGGCTTTGACCTACAAAGCAAAACGATATTGGTTGTTGATAGCTATACTGAAAGTTATCAGTGGAGCCATGATTATCGGCAGGCATTAAAAGAAAGTTTGGATAAGTCCTATCATTGGGTCTTTTTTGAAATGAATACCAAAGTATTACCCAGCCATGAACATCCAGCAATGGCGAAGAAAGCTTTCGATTATTACTTGAAAATAAAACCTGATCTTGTCGTTCTTGGCGATGATAATGCCTTGACCTACCTCGTCCCATTGCTGTATGAAGAATCCATTGATATTGTATTTTTAGGGATTAATGATAACCCAAGAAATATTAAAGAATTAAATCAAGGCTTAGCTAGAATAACGGGAGTTTTAGAGCGTCCACTGTATATTAAAAATATTGCTAGTATTGGCCGATTTTTTATTAACCCTAAAATATTGGTATTATTTGATGATTCTTACACATCGCAAATTACTTTAAATTATTTATATTCTAATAAATTTTTTGTAAAAGAAAAATTAAATATAGAGGTTGAGTATTTATCTGTTATTAGCCAACAAGAGTGGCAAAAATCAATATTGAATGCCCATAAAAATGGTTTCGATGCCATCATTGTTGGACTCTATCAAAGTTTAATTGATGCAAGTGAAGAAAATGTGTCAGATGAAGAGATAATCCAATGGACAGCAAAGAATAGCCCTGTACCTATATTTGCATTTTGGGATTTCTCCGTTGGAGAAAATAAAGCAATGGGTGGGATCGTGTTGAGTGGGAAAAACCAGGGAGAAATAGCTGCATCATTAATTAAACAAATTGTTGAGCAAGGTAAAAATCCGAGAATGATTCCTTTTGAGTTGGATAGAAAAGGAACCACATTATTTATTGATGGTCAATTTAAAAAATGATAATGGGTGACAATGATGTTTTCTGGAGATTGAAATTATGCGATTTGTAATAAAATATATGTTTTTATTGATATTTTTTATATTGTCTAAAAATGTCAACGCATTAGAAACTAAACATATTAATGTTTGCGGTGATGGTGGGGAATGGCCGCCTTATCATTTTATTCGTGAAGGGGAAATAGTGGGTTATGACATTGATGTATTAAGTGCCATCTTTAAAAAAGAAAATGTCCAATTAACATTTCGTTTGCCACCATGGCAACGCTGCCTACAAGATACTTTATCTGGCGTTTTTGATATTGCGCTTAGTGCTTCTTATAATGAAGAAAGAGACCGTGATTATCTTATGACTGAATATTATTATACGGTTGTCCCTAGTTATGTATATTCAGCCAATAAATATCCTCAAGGGTTAAATATAACTTCTCCACAGGAATTGAATTCATTGAGGATGTGTGGTTTACAAGGTTATAATTATTTGAAGTTTGGCGTCGATGAACATCGGGTTCATAAATTAGCGAGAAGTTTTGAACAATTAGTCAAAATGCTGCGATCTGAACGTTGTGATGTTTTTTTAGCTCGTTATGAAATACTAAGAGGTTTTAATGAAGTTAAAAATATTGTTCATTTATCAGATGATATTCGATTGGTCACTATTCCTCGCCTTAAACCAGAACCATTTTACTTATTAATTTCTCGTTTTCATCCAGAGGCACAAAGGATTAAACAGATCATTGATCAAGGAATAATTGAAATGCGCAATAATGATCATCTTATGGTGATGCTTGACCAGTATTTTATAAAAAAATAAAAGCCTATTGTCTGAGTGATCAACCATAAAATTATTTATGGGGATTCCTCTTCAATTTCAATCTTGTATTGATAGTTTATCGGTAGTTTAATGGTAAAATGAACGCCTTGGTTTGGTTTGGAATCTAAAGTTAATTCACCATGCAATTTTTTCACTAGATTAAAAACAATATTTAGCCCTAAACCAGAACCGCCTTTGCCCCTCATTGTTGTATAGAAAGGTTCAAATACTTTTTGATGTAAATGCGGTTCAATACCAGCACCATTATCTGAATAATCTAAAATAACGGTATGATGATCAGCCTTGGAGGCTTTGATGATGATGCTCGCTTGTGGAGTATGGTGAAAAGCATGGTTGACACTATTTAAGATCAAGTTCGTGAAAATTTGAGTAATAGCACCCGGTAAGCTATTCATTTGTATCGTTTGATCGAATAACAATACTGGAGTGACAGGAACTTGGCGTGTTTGAGAATGTAGACTGGCAAGCAGTGCCATTAGCACTTGCTGTAAATCAAATTCACTCCTTGCTTCGGAAACTTGATCGACTGCGGTTTGTTTAAAATCTCTGATTAGTTTTGCCGCTCGATTTAAATTACTTTGTAGGATATCGCTACTATCTAGAATATTACTCATTGTTTCAGTAAAATTTTGACTAGTAAGAGAGCTATTAGAAAATGCTTGATGCAGTTGTTGTGCGGATTCTTGAATAATAGATGCAGAGGTGACGGCAATACCAAGTGGTGTATTGACTTCGTGCGCAACACCTGAGACTAATCCTCCTAAGGCTGAAAGTTTTTCTGATTCGATTAATTGCTGCTGAGTTTGTTGTAATTGTTCTAAACTTGTGGTTAATTCTTGAGTTCTTAAATCGACTTGTTGTTCCAAGTGATTATTGAGTTGACTAAGTTCTAACTGTACTTGTTTTAGTCTTGTTATATTGAGTGCAGTGCCCCTAAATCCAGAAAATTTACCATGTTCTTTTTTTACCAGTGCTTGAAAAATGAAAAATTCACTTTCTCCGCCAATATCGATATTTACTTCACAATGAGAAAAGTCACATTCATTATCAATCATCTTTTGCAATTGAGTAAATTTATAACCATAGGGTAATTCACTGAAACGTTTGTGTTCTTGATCGGGAATCGATAAAACGGTAGCCATATTTTCAGAACAATAAATGATATATCCATCAGCATTTGTCTCCCATAACCAGTCTGATGAAGCTTTGGTAAAATCGTTTAAACGTTCTTTTTCTAATTTGAGGCCTTTATATAAATGACTTATATGAGCAGTGAGTCGATTTGTTTCTCTGGCAAGAATGTCAATTTCATCCTCGAAGTTATCTATAAAAAAAGAGGAGTGTAATTGTAAAGGTTGGTTTTTTTTATTTAAATCATAATGATGTAGAT
>NZ_WXWH01000070.1:0-3891 GCF_009904905.1 Vibrio sp. V30_P3S12P165
TTTAATTTGAAGAGTCAAACACTTTTTCAAATTTTCTTTTTTAGAAGTTTTCCCTCGACTAACACTGCCTGAAGCCTTGCGGCGTCTGCCGTGTCAGTGAGGCGGCATTATAGGGACTGATTTAGTTATGACAAGCTTTTTTTCAAACATTTTTTTTGTTTGCCTAAAAATAAATCAACCCATTAATTTTTGAATAAAATTCGAACATTTGAGGAGAGTCACAGCAATAGATTGGAAAAAGACCACACATATACGTAATATTCATGTGTCTATTTTGTTAATGTTAGATACGCCTCTTACTTTTATTCTGATAAGTAGTATTTTGATATGAATTCAAAGAAATCATTATTATTAACTCTCACTGCACTGGCTGCGATTGGTGCATTCATTTTTTCTCTATTTACAATTCACTCATCTGTGAGTTTTGTTCTAGGTGTCATGTTTTCGGCTATTATTTTATTACGCCTAAATAATACAGAGCAAAGAGTACCCAGCCCTTCTTCTGTAGAAGATTCATCACAGGCAACAAAAACCTTGTACGTAGGAAATCTGCCATATAAAGCGAATGAATCTCATGTTCGTGAGCTTTTTGCGAAATACGGTGAAGTTTTTGCGGTTCGCCTAATGAAAGATAAACGTACAGGAAAACGCAGAGGGTTCGGATTTGTTGTTATTTCTGCCCCTCAAGCTCAAGCGACTATAGATGCGCTTAACGAGACAGACTATATGCAACGAACACTCAAGGTTCGAATTGCAAATGACCCTAAACACCCTGAAGAGGAAATGGACGAATAGGAGAAAACCCTAGTTCTCTCAACCTTTCATTCAACGCGCCTTCTTGCCAAGGAGGCGCACTTGAAAAGATAGTGTAAGACTGCCCACTTTTTTCTCCTACTCCTAGACCCAGTAAACTTTGAACTCGACGCGCAATAGCCGATCCAGAATCAATCAGCATAACATCCTCTCCGAGTACACTTTGAATTTCATTTTTCATTAGTGGAAAATGTGTGCATCCGAGTACAGCCACATCTATTTTGTCTTTTAATGGACTTAAAATGGTAGCTAATTCGTTTAAATTAAGCGCCTTTCCTCGTAATTTTTCTTCTGCCATATCCACTAAGCGAGTGGAGCCTAATAGCTCAACTGGTTTGCCTTGCGCAAAATCTCGTATTAACTCGTGAGTATATTGGCGTGTTACTGTCGCCGGCGTGGCGATCAAGCCCACCCCTTTTGATGCCAAAAGCGATGCAGGTTTAATCGCAGGAACAACACCAACAACGGGAATAGATAATTTCTCACGTAAGGAAGGAAGTACTATAGTGCTCGCCGTATTGCAGGCGATGACCACGAGGTCGACTTGATACTCTTCTACTAGTGCTGCCACCAGCTTATTAACACGAGTGATCAGTACAGCTTGGTCAAGCTCACCATATGGATAAGCTTCGTTGTCTAACAGATACAAGTAATGCACGCATGGCAAAAGCCGGTGGATTTCTTGGAAAACCGATAGCCCTCCCACACCAGAATCAAACACTAGGACTTTTTTATTACTTAATGCTCGCACAAGTCTTACCTGCAAATTAAGGACTTGGCGATCATACTGGTTAGATTTGTTTTGGCAATGTTTTCGCTTGGTATCTTTAATGTCTCAATCGCTCCTCTCTTCACTTCAAGTTTAAAAAGAAAAACCGCCGATGTGGCGGTCTTGTTTGGCTCAATTAGAAGCGGTAGTCTGTCGAGATAAAGTACTGACGCCCTGGCGTGGCATAATCTGAGTACATCTCGTAATCTTTATCGAATGCGTTACTGAGCTTCGCATTAATATCCCAATTTGGATTCACAGCGTAAGAAGCGGTAAAGTTCCATAGACTATAGCTCGATAATCTTGTACTGCCATTAAAGCGCTCACCTTGGTAAAGATACTGCGAACCCAAAGTCCATTGGTTAAATGTTGCGTAAGCATTCCACTTAGCACCACGCTTAGATCGGTATGCTAATTGGGTCTTCTCTGTACCAGACTTATCGACAGGATCTTTATAATCTAAGTAGAACTCATGAGAGACGATATCCGTGTCGAATTTCACCTCTAGCTCTATACCTTTGATCTGTGCTTTACCGACGTTTTGCATGCCAGCGCCTTTCCAAATCAGCATATTCTCGATTTGGTTGTAGTAACCCGTTACTGTCCAATCAACAATCGAGACTAGGCCAGATAACGATAATTCCGTGTTTTCTGATTCTTCCGGTTTTAGATTTGGCATTTCGTAACCTGGATAGTATAAGTCAACAAAGCTCGGAGCACGAAAAGCCGTACCATGGCTTAAGGTTAATTCGTAGCCTTCGTAAACCTTCCAACCAGCAGCAGTTTGCCATGTGGTGTTGTTACCAAACTGATTGTTTTCGTCATTACGTACGCTGAGTTCTAACGTCCATGCATCGTAAACGTATTGGGTAATTGCACTCACACCAAAGTTCGTTCTTGGATTTTTTTTGGGATGATAGTCTTGAGCCGGTCCCCAACTATTTGCCGCAATATAGCCTTTTGCTAACTTCTCGGTACGGTAGTCCAAACCACCGCCAATACTCAATTGCTCGTTAACGCTGTACGAGTTCAACCAAATTGCATTGAACTGTTCAATAGCAACATGATCGCCGGTAGATTTGCTTTGACCTGACTTATGGTCATAGTTGTCTTGTTGACCATAAGCCAATTTTAATTCAGATGAGTAAACGTCTTTGTTGTATTCTAGCGATAAGTCCGTCCCTACATACTCAACTTCGCCAGTTTTTTTCTCATGGCCACTCCAAATACTGCTATTGTCGTAATCATACTCATTGTTATAAGCGCTAAGACCTACATAACCCGATAAATAATCAGAGAAGTTTTGTTGATAGCCCAACTTAAAATTTAACGTTTTGAAACCATGTTCATCGCCGTCATTCAATTCCGCTTGAGGCTTAACGTTAAAACCATCGGTTTTTTCGAACCCCACAACACCCTTAAAGTGCTTACCTTCACCCACAGTCTTAGAGACCAAAAACGTGCCCTTTTTATGATTATTTGAGCCATAACCTATAGACACTCGGCTTGAATCGTCATCAATAGTCGCACGAGTAATAATGTTAATTACGCCAGAGATGGCCTCTGAACCGTAGATAGAGGCACGCGCGCCACGAATGTAGTCAATGCGTTCAATAGAATTCATTGGAAATTGGTTAAAATCGATACCCCCCATCATTGCACGTGGCATACGAATACCATCGACTAAAACCAGAACTTGGGATGAACTACCTCCTCGAACGTAGATAGACGCGGATTGACCACGTCCACCGTACTGGGCAACTTCAACACTCGGTAGTGTACGAAATACATCAAACAGGCTATTGACTTGAAGACGTTTAATGTCCTCTTTTGTTATCGTGACGGTTTGTGCAAGAACGGCACCATCAATTTGCTTGAAGCGGTTTGCGGTCACCAAAACCGTTTCATCTGCGGAAACTTCTTGGGCTTGTAAATAAAAAATAGGTGAAAGCAGCGATGCACAGGTGATCGCAAGAAACGTTTTTCTCATTCTATTATCCTAAGTCGCGTAAATTCTACTGAGCAGAGATACCACTGCTAAACTCAGCTGCTGGCAGGTCTTCGGACTTAAGGGCAAAACCTACTAACTCGACTTCCCGCCAAAAGCAGTGTCTTGATTGAGCGTTCGTTCTCTCTTACCGCTGCGCGTCACAGACTTACAGTTGGGAAAGAATACGTTTAAAAAATAGATTAGATAAGGATAAAGCCTTTAATAATGGGAGCTAGTGCGTCTAAAACTGAAAATATCTACCCAATCCGTATCACTGTCTAAATTTTTCACATTCTCTTATGGTCTGTCTAACTTTTTA
>NZ_WXWH01000034.1:0-3870 GCF_009904905.1 Vibrio sp. V30_P3S12P165
AGGGCATTGGTTTTCGAGTGTTTGCTGTAGAATTTGAACATCGCGCATCGTAGGGGTTCCCTATTAAATCCATTTAATCCGGTGTGTTTTTGGCGAAATTCATTAGATCAGAATGAGCGATGCGCGTCTACTCATTGTTTTATATGGAAATTATGGGGGGATTCGTAAGAATGCGGCGTTATGTTTACTTGTATTTCAGTGGCTTAAAGTTTCTTCGATCTCTGTTCTTTGCCTCTTTGGCAGTTCGTTCGAGTTACTTCAGCAAATCGGCATTGTCGGCCCAAGTTCATGAATTACTCAGCCCGTAAAACATGCCAATATTCGTGGGTTGCTTCATTTTCAGGTCGTGGCGGTTGGTTTTAAGTTTCACTGGCTTTAAGGCGCTTTGAGTGTATTTGCCAATTGGCATATCGGCTTGGCAGTTGCCTCGGCAATTTGCCATTGTTCTGCGCTGTGGTTGGAAAGAGAGGGCGCTTGTTGAACGTTGGTCGGGTTGCCTCATTGGGCAGGGAAGTGGATTTACGCGTTTTGTGTTCAGTACATCTGGCGGCCCAGTGAGTTTTTGCGTGTGATTCGGCTCAGAAAACACGGTCAATAATGCAGTTCTTTGCCAAATAAATCAGTCATTTGTGGTAAAACATAACAAACAATTTAAGAGGGATTCCCAACGCTTGGCATTTTTGTTTCTACTTCAAATTTGGTGGTTACGGTACAATGCGTTAGGTTGGGTGGTAGCGTTGCTCACCCCTTAATTGGGCGTTATAACACAGAATCAACTCCTTGCTCAAAACGGTTAATTAAACTATTATTTGTACGTTATTTTGTACCAATTGGAGTTCAATATGAGTCGTATTCATTTCGATCAAGATATTCAGCCGTTATCTGAATTTCGTGCAGGTGTAGCTTCTTACATCAAACAAATCAATGAGACTCGCCGTCCATTGGTCATCACACAGCGTGGCAAAGGTGTAGCTGTTGTTCTCGATGTTGCAGAGTATGAAGCAATGCAAGAGAAGATCGAGTTACTGGAAGAAATGCGCACCGCTGAAGCTCAATTAGCTTCAGGCCTTGGTGTTTCAAATGATGATGCTCGTGCTCAAGTACTGGGGCGCATTACGAAATGAAAGTAGTTTGGTCTCCATTAGCGCTTCAGAAGTTAGGCGATGCAGCGGAATTTATTTCTTTGGATAATCCACCTGCGGCAGAAAAGTGGGTAAACGAAGTTTTTGACAAAACTGAACTACTTGGAAGTATGCCTGAAATGGGGCGCTTTGTTCCTGAAATGCCCAATACTAACTATCGTGAAATCATTTTTGGTCACTATCGTATTATCTATAGCTTAAGCCATGAGATCCGCGTACTAACAGTTCGTAATTGTCGTCAAATGTTGTCGGAAGATGACGTGTAAGACTGTGTTATAACAAAGCATTTAAGACGGATTCGCAACGCTTGGCGGCTTTAGTGTAAATTCAGTTTTTGTGTTTTAAGTGGTTTGTCGAGGCATCGGTGTTTAGCGTCGCTCACCACTTAATGCGGCGTTAGCTTAAAACAATGAAAGTCAATTGGTTGTAGCCTGTTTTTTCTTCCCTTGGCATTTCGTTCAGGTTTTTCGGCAAATCAGCATTGTTTGTAAATGTGAGTTTTGAGCTGTTGCCTCAATGGAGTTTTGGGCTTGCGCGAGGTTAGCCAGTTTGGTGCAAAGTCGCTTTGGCAGTCTTGCTTTCGCTTTAAGTTTCGCGAATATGTGTTATCAGAATTTATTGGTTTTCAAAGCAAACGAATGGTCACAAAGTTTGAGTCAATTCGGGTTTTAAAACTCAAACGGTTTGTTGGTTTCTCAAATCGAGTTAATCTCAGCTTTGGTAAAACTTAAGGTGCTGAAATTTAAGCTAACAAGCTGCTTAAGTGGGATTCGCAACGCGTGGCATTTTTAGCATGCGGTGAGTTTTGTGATTAAGTTGGTGTGCGGTAGCTTTCGTAGTGCGTTGCTCACCCCTTAGCAGGGCGTTAACTGGCAATAAAATTACCCATCTTTTTTCGTTGTATTTTAAGTTATTGATTTATATAAATAATAAATCGAGTGAAAAATAAAAGGTTATTTTGAGAAATTTGATGTAATTACTTTTATTAACAAGATGTTACTGATAAAGTTTCATAGTTCACTGCCGCACAGGCAGCTTAGAAAATTAATAATTTGAGTGGAACCGTAAACGTTATGTTCACTGCCGCACAGGCAGCTTAGAAAACTCGAAAAAGGTGATTCTTATTATCCCGCGGGTTCACTGCCGCACAGGCAGCTTAGAAAAGAATGCAAACGGCTTATGAGAATGAGCGCAGGTTCACTGCCGCACAGGCAGCTTAGAAATTGGACACCAACAAAAAAAATGCTGCCAAAGAGTTCACTGCCGCACAGGCAGCTTAGAAATGTTGATTTCGGAACACGTCCTAAATCATTGTGTTCACTGCCGCACAGGCAGCTTAGAAATTACTTAACTCGATGTGAAACGCTTCCTTTCTGTTCACTGCCGCACAGGCAGCTTAGAAATGAGTCTGAATGGCTCAGAACAGGTCGCTACAGTTCACTGCCGCACAGGCAGCTTAGAAATTTAGACGTTCTTTTAAATTCTGATGCTTATTGTTCACTGCCGCACAGGCAGCTTAGAAAATAATGGTTAGCCGTTCATTACACGGATAATTGTTCACTGCCGCACAGGCAGCTTAGAAATTAAAAAAAGACGGCGGCACAAACAACGACCGGTTCACTGCCGCACAGGCAGCTTAGAAACTACACCATCAATTGATTCTAATATTTTTGATGTGTTCACTGCCGCACAGGCAGCTTAGAAATCCAGTTTGAGAACGGACTCCTCTGCTTTATCGTTCACTGCCGCACAGGCAGCTTAGAAATCCAGGTTCACCGATACCTGGACCATTTGATAGTTCACTGCCGCACAGGCAGCTTAGAAATTTTGGCGTAAGTTTTCCGTAAAGTGTTTTCAGTTCACTGCCGCACAGGCAGCTTAGAAAGCCGAGAACAACAGCAAGAATAGTAAATCCAGGTTCACTGCCGCACAGGCAGCTTAGAAATCGCCAACGGCTTCCGCTAGCATAAGTATTTGGTTCACTGCCGCACAGGCAGCTTAGAAAATGGCAAAGAACATCTAACATATCAATTCCGAGTTCACTGCCGCACAGGCAGCTTAGAAAGTTCAGCTCATGCTCTCGCCCCTCTTGCCGCTGTTCACTGCCGCACAGGCAGCTTAGAAAATATTGACGCTTAGCCCAAAACACAGTCGATAGTTCACTGCCGCACAGGCAGCTTAGAAACCGAAAATCCGCAACGAAATATTGTTGTAGATGTTCACTGCCGCACAGGCAGCTTAGAAATGAAGAACCGGATTTACCTTTTCCTGAAGAACGTTCACTGCCGCACAGGCAGCTTAGAAAAGTCAGATGACCGTTGCTGACTGAAATCAATTGTTCACTGCCGCACAGGCAGCTTAGAAATCTTGGTGATTTAGATATTAAAAATGAAAAAAGTTCACTGCCGCACAGGCAGCTTAGAAATATTATTTCACCTTTGTTTGATTTTTATCGTTGTTCACTGCCGCACAGGCAGCTTAGAAAGTGTCACCGATCATGCAAAACTGATCCACTAACGATCATCGAAAACTGATCCACTTGGTATCATCCGTTTATTTTTTATACGGGTGATTTATGTTAACCAAGGAGACATTTGTGGATATTCATGTTCGCTTTGCACAAGGCCAAAGCATTCGTAACATTGCCCGTCAATTAGGCATTTCTCGTAATACCGTAAAACATCATTTGCAGCAGCATCAGATGCCCTCTTACGCGCAACGAGCAAAA
>NZ_WXWH01000060.1:0-131436 GCF_009904905.1 Vibrio sp. V30_P3S12P165
GTATGACCCAATGTGATTATTTATGCATTAAATCACAAATTTTATGAAGCTTTTTTTCTCTTTAACAAAAAACAGTTCCCAAAGGACAATAAATTCAGAGAATGGATAGAACAGCAGAAAATCTGGCGCATAAGTTGTCAAAACTTAAAATGGCTTATAAAAGAAGGATAAATGTAAAAAAAGTGATCAAACAGAGGATTAGCGACGTAAAAAATTGGCCAATAATTGGTGGCCTTGCTCGGTTTTTATCGATTCGGGATGAAACTGCACCGCATCAATTGGCCAAGTTTTATGGTGATACCCCATAATCTCATCCATTGCTCCATTCGCATGCTCAGTCCAAGCGGTCAATTCAAACTGATCGGATAAGGTGTCTGGTGCTACGACGAGAGAGTGATAACGAGTTACGGTCAGTGGATTATTTAATCCAGCAAACACACCGCTTCCCGTATGGCGAATTCGCGAGGTTTTACCGTGCATGACTTGTCGAGCGCGAACAATATCGGCCCCAAAGACTTGTGCAATCGCTTGATGACCGAGACAAACCCCCAAAATCGGTAATTTCCCAGCAAAATGTTCAATCGCGGCGAGAGAGATCCCAGCTTCATTCGGTGTACCAGGCCCGGGGGAAATCACTAAATGGCTAGGTGCTAAGGCCTCGATTTGCTGAATATTGATTGCATCGTTACGCACAACATCAACCTTTACCCCCAATTGGCAAAAGTACTGGTATAAGTTATAGGTGAATGAGTCGTAATTATCGATAATCAGTAACATAGATGGCGATGAGCAAACGAATGATGAGCAAAAAAGAAAACAGGCCAGTTACACTGACCTGCCAAACCATTAAACGCGAGCAACAAAGCCAACCGCATCAAATACCTTTTTCAAGGTTGTTAATGCTTGGGCTGACGCTTTCTCGGCCCCTTGACTCATCACACTGTTAAGATAACTGCGGTCATCACGAATTCGATGATATTCTGCCTGGACGGGTTCGAGCATCGCAACCAGTGCTTCTCCGACATCTTTCTTAAATGGGCCATACATTTCAACCCCAGCATACTGGGCTTCAATATCTGCAAAAGATTGACCCGTTGCCGCAGAGAATAAGCCCATTAAGTTAGAAATACCGGCCTTATTTTCCACATCGTAAGCGATACGTGGTGGTGTCTCGGTATCAGTTTGTGCTTTGTTGATCTTTTTAATGATAGATTTAGGATCTTCCAACAAAGTGATCACGTTTTTGCGATTATCATCCGACTTCGACATTTTCTTCGTCGCATCCTGTAAGCTCATCACTCGCGCATTCACTTTGGGTATATACGGCTCTGGAATAGTAAAAATTGGCGTTTCAGAATCTGGACAATATATATTATTGAATCGTGTTGCAATATCGCGGGCCAATTCCAAATGCTGTTTTTGATCGCTACCGACCGGCACCTGATGCGCGCCATACAATAAAATATCCGCAGCCATAAGTACCGGATAGTCAAATAGCCCAGCATTGACATCGTTAGCGTAACGCGCTGATTTATCTTTGAATTGAGTCATACGGCTCAATTCGCCCATTTGCGTGTAACAGTTAAGAATCCAACCCAATTGAGCATGTTCTGGTACATGAGACTGAACGAATAATGTGCTCTTTTGAGGATCAACACCAACCGCTAAGCAGATTGCCAATGCATCTAAGGTTGCTTCACGCAATGCTTTCGGATCTTGACGAACCGTGATCGCATGGAGATCAACCACACAATAGTGACAATCATAATCGTCTTGCATCTGTTGCCATTGACGTAGAGCACCCAAGTAATTACCGATACTTAGTTCACCAGACGGTTGAACACCACTCAATACGATGGGTTTGCTCATGAGTATGATTCCTTGTTACTGAATACGAAATAAGACAGAAAACTCTGTGAAAAACAGTGCCCGCCGATTGCGGGCACAAGATAGCAGTGTACTCATTGATGAGTATTTTACTAGTGGCAAGTGATAATTTTTAAGCGCAAACCATAACGACATCAATGAGCTGAGCAATATCATCTGCCACCACATCAGGTTCAGCAGCCGAGATAGGCTCACCGTGGTTGTAGCCATAAGTCAAACCAAACGATGCGCATCCGGCATTTTTCGCAGCTAGAATATCATTTTTAGAATCACCTACCATTAACATCTGTTGCGGAGCTAGTCGATATTTAGCTAATAACCACTCTAATGCCATCGGATTCGGTTTTTTCTCAGCAAATGTATCACCACCAATGATATCGCGGAAAAATTCACGGATTCCATGTTGGGTTAATACATCTGGGACAAATTTACTCGGTTTATTGGTTACTAACGCTAAGATAAACCCCGCTTGATGAAGTTCGGCTAAGGTTTGCTTTACATGTGGGTAAAGGTGACTCTGTTGATGGCCGGTTTTTGCGTAATAATCATCAAATAACTCGCGAGCTTGATGACAGATAGCCGGATCTAATGCTGAATCAACCTGTAAACCTTGGCTCAAACAGCGAGCAATGAGTATATCTGCACCATTACCGACATAATCACGCACTTGCTGTTCAGAAACGCTAGGAAACCCTAACGCTTGCACTGCTTGATCCGCAGCAATGGCTAAATCAGGTACGCTATCGAGTAAGGTGCCGTCGAGATCAAAGGCAATTAACTTTATTGGTTGCAAAACTTATTCCTAATGAGTGAATGAGGGATTACTTAACCTTGGCCAATTCCGCACGCATGGCATTAAGTACCGCTTGATAATCTGGCTGACCAAAAATAGCCGATCCGGCGACAAACATATCGGCACCAGCTTGGGCAATTTCAGCAATGTTATCTACCTTCACACCACCGTCAATTTCCAAACGAATAGAGCGACCACTTTGTTCAATTCGTTCCCGAACAGCACGCAATTTGTCTAACGTGTGCGGTATAAATGATTGACCACCAAACCCTGGGTTTACCGACATCAGTAGAATAAGGTCAACTTTATCCATAATATAGTCAAGATGACTGAGCGGAGTGGCTGGGTTTAATACCACTCCGGCTTGACAGTCGTGTTCTTTGATCAGCTGTAAAGTACGATCGACATGATCTGAGGCTTCAACATGAAAGGTAATCATTGATGCCCCCGCTTTGGCAAAATCAGGAATAATTCGGTCAACGGGTTTTACCATCAAATGAACGTCGATAGGCGCGGTAATTCCATAATCACGTAGTGCTTGACAGATTGGAGCACCAAAGGTGAGGTTCGGCACATAATGATTATCCATCACATCAAAGTGAATAACATCTGCCCCAGCTGCCAGAACTTTTTCAACATCGTCGCCTAGACGAGCAAAATCTGCCGAGAGAATGGATGGAGCAATAAGGAAATCTTTCATGGCTAACCTCTTTGGTGATGGAATGCACAGAACGGCGGTAACGCATTCTACCCTAAGGAAGCGATGAGATCCTAGGATCTGTTGCCGAAAAATAATTGATCAATCAGCAAACAAACCCTTTATTCGGGGTAAACAATGCGAGCAATTCGTCCACTTTATTGCGTCCAGCACCATTACGGCTAATGGTGCGTTTCACTTGAACGACATTCAGTTGGGCACCATGATAGAGGCGACGAGTTAAAATTGTGTCATGGTTAGAGATAAGCACAGGAATACCTCGTTCTTGCGCGGTTTTTTCTGCAATATCAGCCAATGCAGCTTGATCATCAAGTGAAAAACCATTCCCCGCATACGAGGTAAAATTTGCGGTCATAGACAAGGGGGCATAAGGGGGATCACAGTAAATAACACTCTCTTGCGTCGCTTGACTGAATGTTTGATGATAACCGGCACAAATAAAGGTTGCTCGCTGTGCTTTTTCAGCAAAAAACTCTAACTCAGCTTCAGGAAAGTACGGTTTTTTATACGAACCAAAAGGCACATTAAACCCTCCTTTTTTGTTATAACGGCATAAACCATTAAACCCAAAACGATTCATATAAAGGAAGGCCAATGAGCGGTACATGATGTCATCACAGCTGTTGAACTGTTTACGGACATCCAAATAAGCTTCTTTGCGATTATTCTCCGGTGTAAACCAACGTTTTGCTTCGCGGATGTAATGATCCGGTTCCGTTTTTAACAGGTTATATAAATTGATTAAGTCAGGATTAATATCCGCCAACAAATAATGCTCAAAATCACTATTGAGAAAAATTGACCCAGCCCCGACAAAGGGTTCAACCAACTCTCGGGCGGATGGCAAATGGCGTTGGATCTCTTCGACTAGGCCAAACTTACCCCCAGCCCATTTCAAAAAGGCACGCTGCTTTTTCATCTACCGCTCTAATCAATCACCGAAAAAAATAAGGAGCGGAATGTAACATATTTTCCGCCCAAACTCAGCGTTATTTCGCACGTTCAATCTCTCGGTGTACTTGACTGAGTGATTTAGCCCATGGACCTAACGTTTGAATAGCGGTAGGTAAGGTAGCAACGGCGTCACGCGCTAACTGAATGGTTGGATAATTCTGGTAAGTCACGATATACCAATCAACGTCATTGCGTAAGGTAGGATAAACATTCACCTGCCCCTCTAGCTGGTATTGATCGATAAACGCTTGAACTTCTTGTAATGAGTTAACTGCGGCCAATTGCAAAGTGTAGCTGCGAGGTGACATGTCAAGCAACACTTCTCTAGCAAACGAAAAACGAATCAACCCAGGTTGCTCGGGAGGCTCAGTTAAAGCAACGGGCTCCAGTGGCATATCGGCATTATCCGCCTGAATATTGACTGCAGGCTGTACCTCACTGGCACTTGTCTCAACGGGCTGCTGAGGCTTTCCTTCTAACAAGGCATCGACCACATCAGAGCTAATGACCACTCGTTGATGAGCAGAATCAGCAATCCCCACTGCTTCTGAACTTTCTTTCACATCCGGAGGTAGTGCTGCTGAATCATCATCCATACCAGTGAAATCGGGCTGGGATGAGGCCGCATTCTCGACAAGTTCTGGTTGGCTCAACTCGATGTCATTTGGGGGTAGTGTCGGAATCACCGTTTGCTCAATGTTTTTTTGGCTGTCAATGAATTTCTGACTTTTTTCATCCGCAGAGGGTTGCAACCACATCCACCAATACCCCCCACCAATCATGAGTAGCAGCAAAACAGTCACCAGAGCAATATTTATTGGTGAGGCAATAATAGAACGAATAATGATCCGTTTTTCATTTTTCTGTTCAGTTAAAGCCATAATCTCCCCCGGAAGCAGTTTTACTTTTTTATAGGCGGCGCGAACCTGACGTTCGAGTTCAGGCTCGATATAGCGCATGACTCGTTGTTCAAATAACCGATCAGCCTCATATTGACTCAGAGGTTCAATGTCTAATTCTATCGGCTTATGCTCTTGCCCGTAGGTTAAGCGTGTTAACAAGGCATCAAGACGGTTTGCCTGAGCAAATAGCACAACATTAATCGTCCAACGAGGATGACTTTGCGCTTCCAACACCCACATCCATAATTCGGAAAGTAAAGCATCCGATAATAGATGAGCATCATCAATCGCAATCACCATATCGCATTCATCTTCACCAATCAGATAGCAAAAGCTATCGAGCAACGCATCACTCGGATTGAAGAGAGGCTCAGAGACCAATTGATTCAAAATGGTGGTTCTACGTTGCTCATCGCTTTGACTAGGATGACAAAGCAATAAGGATTGGTTCTTGTCTTCAGCCCAATGCTCTAGATAGCGCTGCGCAAGCCAAGACTTCCCGGCACCCAGTCCACCATAAACGTTAACAAAATTAGAACCAAAACGAGTAAGAAGCTGCAAACGTTCAAGCAGCTCGGTCTGAGAATCTAACTCTAATTCATGTGCTAAACTCATCAACTATCCTAATGATCCCAATCAATTGATTATTAGTTACGACACGCTTCAATGGCTTGCTTTATCACCGCTTGAGGAACGCCTTTCACCACTTCTGCACGGCCAATGGCGGTTGGTAATACCAAGCGCAACTCTCCCGCCAATACTTTTTTATCTCGCATCATATGCTGAATAAAATTCTCAAACGTCATGCTCTCAGGGGTGTGTACTGGCAGATGTGCTCTTTCCAGTATGGCACGGATACGCGCTTGCTGCTGCTCAGTAATCAACCCTTGTAATTGTGCTGTCACGGTCGCCATCATGGTACCAGCAGCAACGGCTTCACCATGTAACCAACACCCATAGCCCAGCTCGGCTTCAATCGCATGACCAAAGGTATGGCCTAAATTAAGTAACGCGCGAATGCCTGATTCTTTTTCATCCAAAGCCACCACTTCCGCTTTAATTTGGCAGCAGCGAACAATGGCATAGGATAGTGCTTGCTCATCTAACGCATATAAGGCTTCCATATGCTCTTCTAACCAGACGAAGAAATCGTGATCATAAATAATGCCATATTTGATCACCTCAGCCATTCCAGCAGCAAATTCACGTGCTGGTAGCGTGCTTAAGCACTGAGTATCAATAATGACAGCTTTGGGTTGATAAAACGCGCCTATCATATTTTTACCCAAAGGGTGGTTTACCGCGGTTTTTCCACCAACAGAAGAGTCTACTTGAGCCAATAATGTGGTAGGTATTTGAATAAAGTCGATCCCTCGCTGATAACAGGCCGCAGCAAAACCGACCAAATCCCCTATCACGCCTCCACCCAACGCAATAACCGTTACATCACGGCTATAATTATGCTCCAGCAAATAACTCATGATGGTATTAAACGTTGCTAGACTTTTATACTGCTCACCATCAGGCAATTCTAACACTGCGGATAAACAGCCTCGCTGTTCAAGTAACGAAAGAATACGTTTTGCATATAACGGAGCAACCGTGTGGTTAGTGATCACCAACACGTGTTGTTTTGCAGAAAGAGGAAGAAGGGCCGGATTATTAAATAATCCGGCACCAATTGAGATGGGGTAGCTACGCTCACCTAAACTGACCGTAATCCGTTCCATGGTTTGCACTCCAAATAAAAGAACTGGTTAATGTTCTTCTAGCATTTTTACGATCTGGTTGGCTACCACTTTTGCACTTTGATCGTCGGTACGTACAGTAATATCCGCAATTTCTTCATACAGCGGATTACGTTCACCAGCCAGTGCTTCTAAAACTTCACGAGGGTTATCCGTTTGCAGCAACGGACGTTTTTTATCACGGTTAGTCCGCGCTAATTGTTTTTCGATCGTGGTTTCTAAGTAAACAACCACACCACGAGCAGAAAGGCGATTGCGATTTTCTTTGCTCATCACCGAACCGCCACCCGTGGCGAGAACAATACCTTGTTCTTCAGTGAGATCATTGATCACCGCTTCTTCACGTTTACGGAAGCCTTCTTCACCTTCAACATCAAATACCCAAGCGATATCTGCGCCGGTGCGCTCTTCAATGACAGTATCAGAATCAACAAACTCCATATGCAGTTGTTGAGCTAAGTGTCTACCAATTGTACTTTTGCCAGCACCCATTGGGCCGACAAGAAAAATATTGCGTTTCTCAGCCATGTTTAGCAGTAATTTACAACGTTAATTCAATGACATCGCCACAAAGTTCGCCATACTAATGTTAGCGATGGGAATGCTTGTGGCACCGATTCCTCACAGATAATTCGTGATAAGACCCGAAATTATCTAGATAAGGTGCCACTAATGCAACTTTAATTTCACTTTAGCGAGAACAATGACGCTAAGTCATTGAATTACCACCTTGGGTGTCACGAAAATGAGTAACTCACTTTTGCCCAATTGCTGATAACTACGACGAAATAGCGCACCAAGAAACGGTAAGTCTCCCAATAATGGCACTTTATCTATGGTATTAGTCAGACTATGTTGAAAAATACCACCAAGCACAACCGTTTCTCCATTATTGACTAAAACTTGCGTGCCAATCCGTTGGGTATTGATCGCCACGGCCTCCCCCGTTCCAGTTTTAACCACATCACCAGGACGGTCTTGTGTGACACTTAAATCCAGCACCAACCGGTTATCCGGAGTAATTTGCGGTGTAACTTTTAAACTGAGCACCGCTTTTTTAAACGCCACTGTCGTTGCGCCACTGGAAGATGATTCTAAATAGGGTATTTCTGTCCCTTGTTCAATGTAAGCTGGTTTTTTATTGGTAGTGATCAAGCGTGGGCTAGAAATGATCTCCGCTTTCGATTCACGTTGCATCGCCGATAGTTCGAGATCCAGCAAAGTACCAGAGCCAAGTTTAGCAACCTGAAAAGCAATGCTTGAGGCGTTAGCAGCCGTGGCTCCCAAATTCACGTTCAAGAAATTATTGATCCCTTCGGTACCATCTTCCGGTTCATATAAACCTATCGTGTTCATATTTCCTTCAATTGATCCGCCCACCGTATGGCTACCGTTTTTCGATGACATCCCCCATCGGATCCCTAATTCGTCCAAATTACCCTCATTCACCGTAACAATTCGGGCTTCAATCTGAACCTGTTTGACCGGGATATCGAGCGATGCAATGATTTGATGAATCACTTTAATATTTTCCGGCAACTCACGGATCAACAGTGCGTTGGTTCGCTCATCGATACTAATCGAACCGCGCTCAGAGAGCATATTTACCGCGCCACTTCCACCTATCATTTCCGCGATATCGGAGGCTTTGGCAAAATGCACTTTAATAATATCGGACTGTAAATCACCTAATTCTTCCGCCAACCGCGCTTTTTCTAATTGCTGCTTCTCTCTTAAATCTAACTCTTCTTTCGGTGCCACAAGAATAACACTGCCATCAACTCGCTTATCGAGCCCTTTAACTTGTAAAATAATATCCAGCACTTGCTGCCAAGGCACACCATCTAAGCGAAGGGTTAAGTTTCCTGTGACCGAATCGGAAACCACCAAATTGAATTGGTTATAATCCGCAATCAACTGTAAAACATTTCGTACTGGAATGTCTTGAAAGTTAATGGAAATCAGCTTGCCTTGCTTTTCCATCAAGCTTGGAGGTGGTGTTGGTTCTGCTTGTTTGAGTTCAGTAATAACAACCTCTAAGTATTTTCCTCGTAAGGCATAATCATACTTAAACGGCCCTTGAATAGTCACTTGCAGTAAAGTACTCGGCTCTTGACGAAAGACCTCAACACTCTCAACAGCGGTCGCAAAGTCTTTCACATCTAGTAGGTAGAGTTGATCATCTGCGACATCGGTTTTAAGCAGTTCAATCGCTAACCCTGGCTCTGTTTTTTGTACATCCACCACAGTAGAGGGAGAAGCCAGCTCAACCACTAAAACGGCCGCTTTATCTTTATTTAAACGAAAATCAATATTTTTTAACTGATTTGCTTGTGATAATTCGCTAGCCACAACACTGGTTGCTAACAGCATCCATATCCCAATACACAGATAACGCATATTACGTACCATGGTTGAATTTAATCCTTTAATCATAGTTAGGTCTCTACACTGAAAAACTTACTTTAAAGCCAATTTGACATTGCGCTGATTCCAACACCCTAGGCCATCTGGCAAGGTTTCTTTTATCAGCAAATAATTATCGGCAACCCGAGTAATTCGGCCATTATTTAAACCGATATACTGCCCAGCTTTTACATTGACGACGGTACCATTCGGCGTCTGAATGAGAGCGGAAATATGACCGCCACTACTGATCACACCTCTTAAACGCAACTGATTAAGAGGATAACGTTCTAAAGCGCCACTCTTATTGCGAGCGGCAGGTTGCCAACAATCAGACTTGGTTACCGACTGATTTTGTACTAGCGCTTCTTGTGGCAAGACAAATGGCTCTCGCTTACCGTGTTGCCCATAATGAAAAGCTTGAAAATGAACGGCGGGCGCAAGCTGAGTGACTTGTTTTTGCGTCTCTAGCTCAACCATACGTAAATAATCATCGAGGGAGTCATCATTCGCCTGACATCCAACCAATAACCAAGCACATACCCCACCTAGAAGAAAATAGAACCTATTTTTCATCGCTCACCTCCGCTTTAAACTGGTAAGTGTATGCGCGAACCCTGAAGTGTAATGTGCTACTTTCTTGGCTGACTCTTTGCCAATCAACATCTTCAAAGCTAATTATTCTCGGTAGTTTGGCAATGGCTTCCGAAAAATCGCCGATGTTATGATAATTTCCGGTCAATTCAATATTGAGTGGAAGCCGATAGAGGAATTCTTGATTGAGTTTTTCCCCCCAATCAATTCGAGTGAAGGTGAGCGAATTTTGCAGACCTAACTCATTCACCGACGCCAACATACTGGCTAACTCTTGTTGAACGGGTAATTGACGTAATAAATAATCGTAACGCTCGCTCAATTCATTGAGTTGTGCCTGTAATTGGGGTAAGGCAGCGACTTTACTGGCCTTGATTCGAACAGTCGATTTTAGTGTTTGCTCTTGCTGCTTTAATCCCTCTAACGTTTCTTGTTTCGGTAAGAGATAAAACCAATATCCCACCGCTTGAATGACGATGATCAGTAATGCGATAACCACCAACTGAGCCGTTCTAGGCCATTCCATTAACTCGTCAAAATCGAGGTCACGCGCCTTAGTCATGAGTTCCTACCTCCTTGACCGGTTTTAAAGCCACTTGCTCGGAAGCATGGAATAAGAAAGAGACTTTGAAGCTCTGAAACTGTTTACCAAAACGACGGTTGCCCGATACAATCGAATGCATGCCCACTTCCGATAACTGTGGCGATTTTTCCAAATTATCTAACATGGTGGCTAAACGAGCCGTACTATCGCTGATGCCGCTCATTTCCACTTCTTGCCCATTCATTTTGATTTTATCGACATAGACACCTTCTGGAATTAAATCAGGCATCAGGTGCATAAACTCAGTACTTTTATTGCGCTTTTGCTGTAACGCCTCTACCACGTTTAAGCGCGTTAGTAAGGCCTTATGTTCTTGCTCGGTTACCTTTAATGCATTGAGGCGCTGATCTAATTGCCGGATATGTTGATTCAGAAAATCGAGCCGCCCCTGTTGTTGCTGATTTTGTTGTTCAAAATAGCTACCGGCCAGCCATTGTGCTCCCAATGCGAGCAGTACACCCAGAATCAATAAATGGATAAAATGCTGACGATAGTTTTCTCGCTGCGTTTCTCGCCACGGCAACAAATTAATGGTATGCAGCATGTTCACCCTCCAGCCATTCAATGCCTCGTAACGCTAATCCCGCCGCGGTACTAAACTTTTGTTGTTCATCAAGTGCTCGCCTACGCTTACTCAATTTATGGCTAAATACCGAGAGCGGCATAAAAATCTCACAGGGTAGATTCAACCGCTCAGTAATGGCATCCGTTAACCCAGAGATTGTCGCACCCCCTCCAGACAGCCATATGCCGGCCAGACTTTGCGGGCCATGCACTGAAGTTAAGAGCTGAATTTGACGAGCCAACCGATCGATAAACTCTTGAGTAAAGGTATCAATTCCGCTTATGCCTTGCTCATGTTGCCGAGTTTGATCAAACCAACGCGTTCCTAATGGAATATCCTTACAAAATGGAGCCTTATCGCTAAAGTCGAGGCATAAAGAACTTTGGCTATAGCCGATATCCAATAGCATCCAGTTTGTTCTTTGCTGGGTCTTACTCACTTGCTGCCAAATACGAACAAGACTATGCATCTGCACGTCTAGCAAGACAGGCTCAAGGCCAGCTTTTTCTGTCGCGGCAACCCGACTGTCAACCACTTCACGACGCGTAGCATAAACTTGATAGGTCGCACTGCTGCTTCTTGTTAGTGCTTTTTCCGTCACTTTGACAAAATCTAAACTGAGTTCTTCAATCGGCAATGGCGATTGATGAGAAAATGTCTGATAAATAGCAAACTCCTGCTCTACCGGATCCAGATCACTCTCGATCTGCAAAATCTTGCTGATCACCGCATTATCAGGGACTGCGATCGAAACCTTACGGCTAAACAGGGGTAAGCTCTTTTTTAGTTCTTTGAGTTTCTTTACAATTTTCTGATAATCGAGTGTGTAGTTATCGGCGAAAATATCGTCCGTTACGACGATTTCCTTATAACTAACCAGCGAATATGTTTCGCCGCTTAGTTTTAACACCACAGCTTTAATACTGTGATGTCCGATATCCACACCTGTAACTAATGATTGACTCATGCGATTAACTCCAGTAACAACACCAGCATCGAGCGATAATTTAAAAAAATACTCGCTCATTATTTTTAAGTGTTGAGGTTTTAGTCTAGAGTACAGGGGTTTGCATCAAGACAGCCTCTACTAAACAGGGATTCTCCGGTGAAGTTCATAAAGCGTTTACTTATATTTTCATTGATTTGCATTATTCTTGGAGCCACTACAATTTTTGGCTTCTACTTTTATGTGAAATCTGATTTGCCCGATGTGGCGACACTCAGAGACGTCAAACTGCAAACCCCCATGCAGGTCTTTAGCCAAGATGGTCAATTGATGGCGCAATTTGGTGAGAAACGACGTATTCCGCTGAAACTAGACGAGATGCCAAACGAATTACTTGAGGCGATTATTGCAACCGAAGACTCTCGCTTTTACGAACACTATGGATTTGACCCCATTGGAATTACTCGTGCCGCTTTTGCTGTTGCCGCCTCTGGCAGTGCCTCACAAGGTGCCAGTACCATTACTCAGCAATTGGCGCGAAACTTCTTTTTATCTAATGAAAAGAAGATTATGAGAAAAATCAAAGAGATATTTATCGCCATCCACATAGAACAGCTCTTAACAAAAGATGAAATTCTAGAACTTTACCTTAACAAAATTTATCTCGGTTACCGTTCTTATGGGGTAGGCGCAGCCGCTCAAACCTATTTTGGTAAAGAGGCAAAAGATTTGACTTTAGGTGAAATCGCGATGATTGCCGGATTACCCAAAGCCCCCTCAACCATGAATCCGATCTATTCAGTAGAACGAGCAACCCAACGTCGCAATGTGGTACTACTGCGTATGTTGTCTGAAAAGTACATCAGCGAACAAGAATATGAACAAGCACGCAACGAAGTGCTTGACGGCAAGTTTCATGGTGCAGAAATCGAACTGCACGCACCTTATGTCGCCGAAATTGCCCGCGCTTGGATGGTTGAACGTTATGGTGAAGAAGAAGCCTATACTTCAGGAATGAATATCTACACCACTATCGATTCCACACAACAACAAGCCGCGAATCAAGCGGCGATCAATAACTTACTTGCCTACGATGAACGCCATGGTTACCGTGGAGCCGAGAAAGTACTGTGGAAAACCGGACAAACCGCTTGGGAAGAAAATAAACTCAATACCCATCTTCGTAATCAACCAATATATGGCGATCTTTTCCCCGCGGTAGTCCTACAGGTTGCAGAGCAATCGGCACAGGTGTGGGTAAGAAATCATCAGTTAAACACCATCGCTTGGGAAGATATGAATTGGGCCAGACGCTTTATTACTGACAATAAGCAAGGGCCATTACCCAATAAAGCGAGTGAAATTTTAAGTGAAGGCGAACAAATTTGGGTCCGACGGATGACCGATCCTGAAACGCAAGAGATACATTGGAAACTAAGCCAAGTCCCGAATGCTAATACCGCCTTTGTGGCGATGAATCCAGACAATGGGGCAATTTTAGCGCTAGTAGGTGGGTTTAACTTTGTACACAGCAATTTCAACCGAGCCACACAATCTATTCGACAAGTTGGCTCTAGCATTAAACCATTTATTTACTCCGCTGCCCTTAATAAAGGTCTGACCTTAGCCACTCTTATTAACGATGCTCCGATTAACCAATGGGATGAAAGCCAAGGAACCGCATGGCGACCTAAAAACTCCCCTCCAACCTATGTCGGCCCAACTCGCCTACGAGTTGGCTTAGCACAATCGAAAAACGTCATGGCTGTTCGGGTACTACGTGAAGTCGGTTTAGATGAAACTCGCCAATACCTAACTCGCTTTGGTTTTGAATTAAGCCAAGTTCCTCGCTCTGAAACGATTGCACTCGGTGCGGGGAGTTTAACCCCAGTGAAAATGGCTCAGGGTTACTCAGTTTTTGCCAATGGTGGTTACTATGTTGAGCCATTCTATATCAGTAAAGTCGAAGACGCCTATGGACAACTTGAGTTTACTGCGACCCCAAAAATCGTTTGTCATCATGACTGCCAAACCGCTGATCACGGATTTGATGAACAAGATCTAGACTCACATTATGCCCCCCAAGTCATCTCCGAACAAAATGCCTTTTTAGTTCGCGAAATGCTTTATAGCAATATATGGGGAGGTGGCAACTGGCGAGAAGGGACGGGTTGGAATGGAACAGGCTGGCGTGCTCAGGTTTTAAAGCGGCGCGATATTGGTGGAAAAACCGGCACCACGAATGATTCGAAAGATGCTTGGTATAATGGTTTTGGGCCTGGAATCGTGGCAACGGCCTGGGTTGGTTTTGATGATCACACCCGGAATCTAGGGCGAAGTGTTCCAAATCCGAATACTGAAGATGATATCTCTGGTGCAGAGGCTGGCGCTAAAACAGCTCAGCCCGCTTGGATTGATTTTATGCGTTCTGCGTTAGAAAACATTGCGGTAGAAAAGCCGTCCATCCCCGACAACATCGTGCGTGTCCGAATTGATCGTGAAACTGGGCTACTCACCAACAAACTTGATGGAAGCTCGATGTTTGAATACTTTATTCAAGGTACCGAACCGACTGAATATGTAGTAGAAGAGGCACAAAGCCTCTACTCCACTGACAGTGAAAGCGAACTGTTTTAAGTAAACAAATAGCCATCCTCATAGGGATGGCTATTGAGCAACCCAGCGGATTATCGCCCATTGAGACAGTTTTTCATCGCTTGGGCTAACTGTTCAAAACGTTGTCGTAAAGGAGAGCCGGGACGATAGACTAATACTATCCGGCGTGAAGGCTCTGGATTGACCGCTTTGATGTAGCAAACGCCATCTTTCACCTTCTCTTCAGGCAATGAAAGCTGAGGCAGTAACGTAATACCAGAGCCCGCAGCAACCATATTACGTAAAGTTTCTAAGCTCGTAGCTTTGAATCGTTCATCATCCTTTGCGCCAGCAGCAAAACAGAATCCCAATGCTTGATCTCGCAAACAATGCCCATCCCCTAGAGCCAATACCGTTTTCCCATTGAGTTCCAACATGTCAATTTCATTCCGATTGGCCCACTCATGATCACATGGCACAGCAATACTCATTGGTTCACAAAAAATATCAATCGCTTTAAAAGGCTCGGTCTCTTCTACTGCTGCAAGCACTAAGCAGTCCAACTTTCCTTCTTCTAATTGTTGCACTAATTGATGGGTCTGTGCTTCATATAAATACAACTCTAGTTCAGGGAAGTTTTCTTTCAGGCCCGGAATGATCCGAGGTAGAAGATATGGGCCTAAGGTTGGAATAAAACCGATATGCATAGGGCCATTCATAGCACCACCTTGCTCACTGGCCATATCTTTAAACGTTTTAATTTCCATTAAAATGCGTTTCGCTTGCTCAACCAGCTGTAATCCCGAGTCGGTAAACAAAACGCGCCGACTGCTTCGTTCAAGCAATACCGCACCTAATTCATCTTCCAACTTACGAATTTGGCCGCTGAGGGTCGGCTGACTGACAAAACAGGCTTCTGCCGCTTTACGAAAATGCTTATGTTCCGCAAGAGCGACTAAGTATTCAAAGTCTCGAATATTCATTTTCTTTCCAGATAGGGGTTACCTATTAAAACCATAACATCTTACGATTATGACTATCAAAGTTTTTCTTTTCTTCCCATTCTTCTCGTATACTGTCGACAGATATTTTTACTGCAAATATGACACAAACGATGACTTGTAATGATTGTCGAGAGCACTGGTTTTGGAAAAAAATAGGCCGTTGTCAGCGCTGCATGGATCAACTCACTTTATTCTCCGTAGCTTGCTGGGTAATTTGGTTTTGGTTATTTAGAGATGAGCCGCGTAGCATTGGGTCAATTAGCCTTCTCTTTGCCGGTTTCGCATTTAACGGTTTACTCTTCCTACACTTGTGGATGAAGTTTGTGGTATTGCCTTGGCGTAAACGACAAACAAAAAAGCCCTAAAACGAAAGGAGTTTTAGGGCTCTCTTAGATCATTCTAAGAAAAAGCAGTGGTACAGTTATAGACTCAGCTTTTTCTTAATGGTTCCCAAAAAAATCGATCTTTATTGATCTTTTTTATCTATACGTCTTTTATACCCACGTTGTTTTTATTAGTCGCTGTTCAACTAAGTTCACTTCTAATGCCACTTCATCGCAGGCATGCTGACGTGGACACTGGCCACAATCTTTGAGGACTTTCTCCGGCAACAAGGTTTTTGAGGTAGGAATGAAATCCAACTTCATAAAAAATTCTGGGGTACGCGTGAGCACAAAAACTTTTTTGATTGCCATTTGCCGAGCTTTTCTTACTAAGTATTCAACAATGGCAGAACCCTGCCCTTGGCCTTGCCAGCCCGCCTCCACACCTAACGAGCGAATTTCCGCTAATCCAGAGTCATACACATATAATGAAGCACATCCGGTGATCTCACCGTTATGTTCAGCAACGACAAAAGAACCAATATCTCGAACAATTTCATTGCGTGAACGCGGAAGATTTTCGCCCATATTGGCCCAATAAGCGACCATGCCTTCTAAGGTTTCAATATCGGTCAAACGAGCTGAGCGTACCTTAACTGAGGTCGCATCTCGTTTTGCTAGCCGTTTTTCTGCCGCCCCTACAGCGTAAGCGACTTGATGAGGTGCGACCCCACCTAAAGCACTGCGCTTTTCTAAACAAGAGTCGATAGTTAAAATTGCGTATACATCCTCTTCAATAACCGCAGAGAACGCTTTTAACTCTTCCAGAGATAGTTCTTCTAATGCACAGCCTTTGACTATCGCGCCTACAACTGCGACACCGACGATATGATGAGCTTCACGGAATGGGATACCTTTGGCAACTAAATAATCGGCTAACTCTGTCGCGTTCGCGTACCCTTGTTTGGCCGCTTCTAAGGTGCGCTCGCCATTAACTTTGATGCCATCAAAACACAAGGCTGCCATTTCCATACAGTCATTCCAAGTATCCAACGCATCAAATAGGCCTTCTTTGTCCTCTTGCATGTCCTTGTTATAAGCAAGAGGCAATGCTTTTACGGTCATCATCATACCAGCCAACGCGCCATAGACTCGGCCTGTTTTTCCTCTAATCAACTCTAATGCATCTGGGTTTTTCTTTTGCGGCATTAAAGATGAGCCTGATGTCACAGTATCTGCCAATTCAATAAAACCAGATTCGCCGGAATTATAGAAAATCATGTCTTCTGCTAAGCGAGAAAGGTGCAACATAGAAATAGAAGCAATCGACATCAGTTCCATCACATGATCACGATCTGACACTGAATCGAGTGAATTTCGCGTTGCGCGACGAAAACCTAAGTTATAAGCTAATTTATTACGATCAATAGCATAAGCCGTACCTGCCAATGCGCCTGAGCCGAGCGGGCAAGTATCTAAACGCTCAATCGCATCGTTGAGCCGTGAATAATCCCGTTCAAACATTTCAACATAAGCGAGACACCAGTGAGCAAAGGTCACCGGCTGAGCACGCTGTAAATGAGTATAGCCAGGCAATACGGTACCTTGATGTTGCCGGGCAACCATCACCATCTGACTCTGTAACCGATCAAGCGTCAACAACAACTGCTGCCCTTGTTGACGGCACCAAAGTTTTAAATCGGTTGCGACTTGATCATTACGCGAACGCCCGGTATGTAACTTTTTACCTAAATCGCCAACTTTGTTAATTAACTGCTGCTCAACCCACGAGTGAATATCTTCTGCATCAGATTGTAAAATTTGCTGAGGATCTTCCATCACAGCTAATTTTAACTCATTCAATGCCAGCTCTAATTTTTGTTGTTCTTGTTCGGTCAACACGTTAACCGATAACAGAGCTTTAGACCAAGCAATGGAACCAACAATATCTTGTTCAGCCAATCGATAGTCAAAGCGCAATGAATCATTAAACTGTTTGAATCTTGTATCTGCCGCTTGGGTAAACCTTCCGCCCCACAATGCCATTGCGTTTCTCCTAATGCTCACTATTGACTTGCTACACCACTGCATTATCTAGCCTGAATCAGGCAAGGATTGCTTCTTGCAAAGTTACGGTAAGTGGAGCAAAAAATAAAGTAAAAATTCACTTTTAAAACATATTTATTCAAATAAATTTGAATTTATTTACAAAAACAAAACCCGCATGCAAAGCAATACGGGTCATAATTATCACATGATGCGGCTGATTGATTGTTAATACGCTTTTTTGTTTCCTGCATTGAGCGCTTTAATACGGCTGGATAACGAGTAAAGGCGAATAAACCCAGCGGCATGACTTTGGTCATAAACATCATCAGCACCAAAAGTCGCAAATTCTTCCGAATATAAGCTATTTTCTGAACGTTTTTGCGTTGCTATCGCTTGCCCCTTATAAAGTTTAATGACCACCTCACCATTGACATCTTGTGCTAGCGTTTCCGCTGCGGCAAAAACGGACTGACGTAGCGGCGTAAACCAGCGACCATCATAAACCAGATGTGACGCTTTAATTCCGAGTTCCTCGCGGAATTCAAACGAGGCTTTATCTAACACTAATTGTTCAACGGCACGAAGCGCTTCCATCATAATGGTGCCTCCCGGAGTTTCATAACACCCGCGAGACTTCATTCCGACTAAGCGGTTTTCGACGATATCAATACGCCCAACCCCGTGTTTCGCTCCTTTTTCATTCAAACAGACTAAAGCTTGATAGGGAGAAAGTGGCTGGCCATCCACGGCGACCACTTCACCTTTTGCGACTTTTAGTGTGACATATTCAGCCTCATTGGGTGCTTGCTCAGGATCCACCGTCCATACCCAGCAATCGTCATTCGGTGCATTCCATGTACTTTCTAATACTCCCCCTTCGGTCGAGATGTGCCAAGCATTGGCGTCACGTGAATAAATTTTAGTCAAAGAAGCCGCACAAGGAATATTACGCTCGGCAAGATAATCAAGACACGCTTCACGGCTAACAAGGTCCCATTCCCGCCATGGCGCAATCACATGGAGATCAGGGGCAAGCGCTGCAAACGCGCCTTCAAAACGAACTTGGTCATTACCCTTACCGGTACAACCATGTGCCAGAGCATCAGCCCCCACTTTACGTGCAACGTCTACTTGTGCTTTGGCAATCACAGGGCGAGCCATCGAAGTACCCAACAGGTATTTACCTTCGTAATAAGCGCCCGTTTTCAAAGTCGGATAAATATACTCTTTGACCAACTCGTCTTTTAGATCCACCACATAACATTCTGAGGCACCAGAGGCGATGGCTTTTTCTTCAATACCAACTAATTCTTCCGCGCCTTGCCCAACATCCGCGACAAAAGCAACCACATCACAGTGATAGTTTTCTTTCAGCCATGGAATGATCACTGAAGTATCTAAACCGCCAGAATAGGCAACAACGACTTTTTTGACTTGTACTTTACTCATTTTATCTCTCCAAATCCTGGCGCTGCGCTTGGCGGTTAGTGCTCAGGGTGACGTCCATTAATTGATAATCTCTTTCTTTACTCAATTCTTTTCTTAGCCAAAAGCTAACAGGGCAAGAAACGCGTTCCAATACTTTGCCCAGCAAACAATTTGCTCAGCTTGTCAGGATATCGCCAACTCGCGACTTCAATCGGGCGACCAAGATCGTTGGCCGCACTCAATGCCGCTTTCACTTTAACGATCATGCCATCGGTAATCACTTGCTGGGTAATCAGCGCACTCGCTTGTGGCTCATCGAGGCTAGTAAGCAGATGTCCTTTTCCATCCAGCACACCACTGACATCGGAGAGCAACACTAATTCCGCATCCAATGCTCCAGCGACGGCAACGGCCGCTTGGTCAGCATTGACATTCATCATCTCACCGTCATTAGTTAAGCCAATCGAGCTGATGATTGGCAGGCCACCAAGGTTAAACAGCGCTTGAAGTAGCGCTGGATTACCCGGCGTGGCCAGACCTACCGCCCCCAATTCAGGGTCTAGCTGCTCTATATGACATAACCCGCCATCCGCTAAACACAAACCAATGGCATTAAGCCCATTTTTGATCGCCTGCCCTTGCAACATCTTATTCGCCGTTCCAGCCAGCGCGCCGGCAATAAAAGAAATCTGCTCA
The DNA here is from genome assembly GCF_009904905.1 of Vibrio sp. V30_P3S12P165. Taxonomy (NCBI): domain Bacteria; kingdom Pseudomonadati; phylum Pseudomonadota; class Gammaproteobacteria; order Vibrionales; family Vibrionaceae; genus Vibrio; species Vibrio sp. V30_P3S12P165. The sequence continues at coordinate 20,213 of NZ_WXWH01000060.1, forward strand.
TGGGGTGTTACGCGTAGGCCATCTTTTTTTATGGTCGTTAACTGTAGCTTTGCCATCAGCTCATCCACTAGATAGCCTCCCCCATGGACGATAACAATCGGCCGCTGGGCTTGCTCCTGGTACTGAGCGATAGCGCCAAATAACTTACTCAATGTTTCACTGCAAGAAAGCGCAGCGCCGCCTAACTTAACCACCAATGGACTTTGCTGATTCGTCATGTTTATTCCCTCACACTAGAGCAGTGAACTGATCAAAACCATAATGAATATTTAAACACTGCATGGCTTGGCTCGACGCACCTTTCAACAGGTTATCGATCGCAGCAACCACCACAATGTGCTCTCCACTAACCTTCCAGCCGACGTCACAAAACGGTGTGAACTCGACATCCTGAATACGAGGCAGGGTTGTCTTATGTAATCGAACTGCAGGTTTATCCTGATAAGCATGGATAAAGGCTTCTGCCACCTGCTGCTCGCTGATACCTTGAGCCAACTTCATGGTAATCGTGGCCAAAATTCCTCGTTTGAAATTACCTAAATGAGGGGTAAATATCACCTCACAGCCTAGGTGAACGGCAATTTCCGGCTGGTGTCGATGAGTAAAAACACCGTAAGGTTGTAAACTGACTTCACAAAAACTATTCGTCATGGTTGCTTTGCGCCCAGCACCGGAGACACCACTCACCGCATTAATCACCGGCCACTGAGACGGATCAACCATTCCTGCAACCAATAAAGGTTTAATCGCCAGTTGGCAGGCCGTCGGATAACATCCAGCAACTGCCACTAGCTGACTTTCCGTAATAGCAGCAGCATGCCATTCAGCTAAGCCATAAGCCGCTTTTGCTAGCCATGTAGGATGCTGATGTTTAAAGCCATAAAATTGTGTATAGAACCCCTCATCTTGAACACGATAAGCACCTGACAAATCAAACACCTGACAGCCTTGCTCTAAAAACAATGGTGCAAGATCATGGCTCACCTCATGAGCAGTCGCTAAAAAAACGACATCACACGATTTCGCCACAGCTGCAACATCCACGAGAGGCTGTACTGGCATGTCAAGTAAGCCCGCTAATTTGCCATGTAACTGACTGATCGGTTTTCCTGCATCAACACTATTGGCGGAAACATATAAACCTGATAGCGTGAGCTTTGGATGTTTTTTTACCATCAGTGCGAGTTCAGCTCCGGTATAACCACTGGCACCGATAATTGTCGTTTTTAGCATCTCAACACGTCCAACATTAGAATAAAAACACCATCAGCAAATGATTATTAATTTAAACAAACATAGCTTTAAATGGTTTTTTATTCATAAAAAGTGATTTAATATGTGTTTTACATTCTTAGCGTTATTCTGTCAATAGTAGGAGCAAAGATAATATGTCATTACCCAGTTTCCTTGAGGTCTATGAAGGTCTCATTTCAACCTCATCGATCAGCTCCACCGATCCTCAGTGGGATCAAAGTAACGAGTTAGTTATCGCTAAATTGGCGGATTGGTTGTCGGCGCTCGGATTTCAGGTTGAAATCAATGAAGTTGCTCCTGGTAAATACAACTTACTGGGAAAAAAAGGGCAAGGTGAGGGAGGGTTACTACTGTCTGGCCATAGCGATACTGTTCCTTTTGACGAAGGGCGTTGGAACTTCAACCCTCACGCTCTGACAGAAGCGAATAATCGTTTTTACGGCTTAGGAACGGCTGACATGAAAGGTTTTTTTGCTTTTATTTTTGAAGCCGTCAAAACACTCGATTGGAGCCAACAACAAAAGCCATTGTATGTGTTAGCAACCTGTGATGAAGAAACGACAATGCTGGGTGCGCGCCATTTTACCCAACACACGCCTTGCCATCCCGATTACTGTATTATTGGTGAACCTACCGGTTTAATCCCGGTTTATGGTCATAAAGGCCATGTTGCTAATGCGATTCGAGTTACCGGTCAATCGGGCCATTCCTCCAATCCCGCACTGGGCGTTAACGCGATAGAGATCATGTATGAGGTGATGTTTGCATTAATGCAACTGCGCGATAAGTTAATTAAAACGTATCATCACCCAGGCTTTGAAATTCCCCACCCAACGCTAAACCTCGGCCATATTCATGGTGGCGATAGCCCTAATCGGATTTGTGGCTGTTGTGAACTCCACTACGACGTGCGACCGCTACCTGGCATCAGTTTAGATGGATTAGACAACCTACTGCGCGGCGCACTCAAAGAGGTGCAAGAAAAATGGCCGGGACGAATTGCTATTGAGCCGCTGCATGATGCCATTCCCGGTTATGAATGTCCGCATGACCATCCATTTATTCATGCCGTCAGTGAACTTTGTCAGCAACCCGCTCAAACCGTGAATTACTGTACCGAAGCCCCATTTTTACAGCAGGTCTGTCCCACCTTGGTATTAGGCCCGGGTTCGATCGATCAAGCGCATCAGCCAGATGAGTTCTTAGCGTTTGAATTTATCGAACCCACCATCCACATTCTTCGTCAAGCGATGCGCAAGTACTGCTTTTAATGGCTAAAATTGATATTGCAGCGGCGTGTCCAGTCGTCACAAAGCTGCAATACGTAAGAAAATTTCAACAAATTTCGATATTTTATTACATATTGTTCAATGTTCATTCCTTACTGATAAATGAAATCTTAGTCTACTTTGTTTGACTCTACTGGACAAACTTAGCTAGATTGTGTAATAAAACACAAGAACATTGGATGTAATTTTTTTACAAGGCAGGATGACAATGAACGAAAAGTACGCCGCTCTGAAAAGTAATGTGAGCATGTTAGGTCGACTACTGGGCCAAACCATCCGAGATGCCGATGGTGAGGTTATTTTGCAGAAAGTAGAGACCATCCGACAACTTTCCAAATCGGCTCGTGCAGGTAATCAAGCTGACCGTGAACAGCTGATTGAAGAAATTAAGAATCTCAATAACGATCAATTAACCCCCGTTGCTCGTGCATTCAATCAATTTCTCAATCTGACCAATATTGCCGATCAATACCATACCATTTCTCGTCATGGAGATGAGCACTCAAATGAGCCTGATCCACTGCAAAGCTTATTCACAAAGTTAGCCACTCATAACATTAGTCAATCAGAGAGCGCACAAGCGATTCGCGATCTGAATATTGAACTGGTTCTTACCGCCCATCCGACCGAAATTACTCGTCGAACCATGATCAACAATTTGGTTAAGATCAACGAATGTCTCTCCGAATTAGAATTAACCGACCTTTCCACGAAAGAACGCCATAAAACTGAGCGTCGCTTAGAACAACTTATCGCTCAAGGTTGGCATTCAGATGTCATTCGTAAGCAACGCCCAACTCCGCTTGATGAAGCGAAATGGGGGTTTGCTGTGGTTGAGAACTCGTTATGGCAAGCGGTACCCGAGTTTTTGCGTGAGTTAGATGAAAGCGTAAAAGGCTACCTTGGTGAAGGGCTTCCTATTGATGCGCGACCTGTGCACTTCACATCTTGGATGGGAGGCGACCGGGATGGCAATCCATATGTGACCCATACCATTACTCGTGAAGTGTTACTACTGTCTCGTTGGAAAGCCGCTGATTTATATCTTGCGGACATTAATGAGTTGATCAGTGAACTTTCCATGGTCAAATGTAATGATGCATTGCGAGCATTGGCAGGGAAAGATGTTCACGAGCCTTATCGTGCCGTTCTCAAAGAGGTACGTACACTACTGCAAGAAACGTTGACGATTTTAGACAGTAAAATCCATGGTCAAAAACTTGCGGTCAAGGCACCACTACAAAACATTAGCCAACTTTGGGATCCCCTTTACACTTGTTACCGTTCATTACATGAATGTGGCATGGGGGTCATTGCCGATGGCTCATTGCTTGACACTTTGCGCCGAGTGAAAGCATTTGGAATTCATCTAGTGCGTCTTGATATTCGTCAGGAAAGTACCCGCCACTCTGATGTGCTCTCTGAATTAACCCGTTATCTGGGCATTGGCGATTATGACCAATGGAGTGAACAAGATAAAGTCGCCTTCTTAGTTAATGAACTCAGCTCTAAGCGCCCACTGTTGCCTCTTGATTGGCAACCATCAGAGCCTGTAAAAGAAGTATTAGACACCTGTAAAATTATCGCGGCTCAATCGCGCGATGCCTTTGGTGCTTATGTCATCTCGATGGCAAGAACCGCCTCCGATGTGTTAGCCGTTCATTTATTATTGCAAGAATCTGGCTGCCCTTATCGTATGGACGTCTGCCCTTTATTTGAAACATTAGACGATTTAAATAACGCAGAAAGCGTCATTAAGCAATTAATGGGCATCGACCTTTACCGTGGTTTTATTCAAAACCATCAGATGGTGATGATTGGCTATTCTGACTCGGCAAAAGATGCGGGAGTGATGTCTGCTGGCTGGGCGCAATACAGCGCCATGGAAGCATTAGTGAAAGTCGCAGAAGATGAAGGGGTTGAGCTGACCCTCTTCCATGGTCGCGGAGGTAGCATTGGTCGCGGTGGAGCCCCAGCTCATGCGGCTCTGCTCTCTCAGCCACCCAAAAGCTTACACGGCGGGCTGCGAGTAACCGAGCAAGGTGAGATGATTCGCTTTAAACTTGGTTTGCCTGAAGTGGCAATTAATAGCCTTAATCTCTATGCCAGTGCGGTGTTAGAGGCAAACCTACTGCCGCCACCCGAGCCAAAACAAGAATGGCGAGATCTCATGGACGTGCTATCTGAAGTCTCTTGTGAAGCCTACCGAGCCGTAGTCCGCGAAGAACCAGACTTTGTCCCATACTTCCGCCAAGCCACACCAGAACAAGAGCTTGGCAAACTACCGCTTGGCTCTCGCCCCGCCAAACGCAATCCGAAAGGGGGGGTAGAAAGTTTACGTGCTATTCCGTGGATCTTCTCATGGAGTCAAAATCGATTAGTCTTGCCGGCTTGGCTTGGTGCTGGAGAAGCCATTCAGTACTCCATTGATAAAGGACACCAAGCATTACTCGAAGAAATGTGCCGTGAATGGCCCTTCTTCTCAACCCGGTTAGGTATGCTGGAGATGGTTTACACCAAGTGTAATATTGATATTTCTCGCTACTACGATGAACGTTTAGTGGATCTCTCTTTACGTCCATTGGGTGAACGCTTACGTGCTCAGCTACAAAAAGATATTCAAGCTGTCTTAAACGTCGAAAATAATGAAAACCTAATGCAAAGTGATCCTTGGGGACATGAATCGATCCGATTACGCAATATTTATATTGAGCCACTCAATATGCTACAAGCCGAGTTACTCTATCGAACTCGTCAATCGGAAACCTCTGGCCCTGAATTGGAAGAAGCTTTGATGGTCACCATCGCAGGGATTGCAGCAGGGATGCGCAACACAGGCTAGCAAAGCCAGCATAAAAAACTAAAAAATTAAAAATGGCCACCTTGTTGTGGCCATTTATTTTAACTTACTTACCTTACTGAGAATAATATCAGCTTTTTAAGTTAAATAATTTTTTTATTCCACTTTATGCTTATTATTTAGATATACTACTGCGCTATTGCGATATTCTTTTAAATACTCCAAATCGCAGTCAGATATGCAAAGACATATTAATTCTAGGTGATAACGGCTTTAAAGGTGACATAACCCCAGTACTGATGTCTGGGAAAAGACTGATACCTTACGTCACAGTGTGCCAATAAGAAGCCCACGAGATGGTTAAGTCTATTTGTGCAGTTTATTAACCATTTGGATTGAAGACATGTCATTACCACACGTTATACTCACCGTCCTTAGTACCCGTGATGCCACTGGATACGATATTACTAAAGAATTCTCAGCCAGTATTGGCTATTTTTGGAAAGCAAGCCATCAGCAAGTTTATCGTGAGCTAAATAAAATGGCTCAACAAGGTCTGGTCACTTGTGTCCTAGAACCTCAAGAAGGTAAACCCGATCGGAAAGTTTACTCTATCACTGATACTGGTCGAGTGGCTTTGGGAGAATGGTTTGATCAGCCAACCGCTCACCCAACCGTGAGAGATGAATTTAGTGCAAAGCTGATGGCTTGCTCCGTGCAATCTGCCACGCCTTATATTAATCAACTACATGAATTAATCGAAGAATCACGCAAGCTGGTTACTCATTACCAAGACATTGAAGCGGCTTATTATGCCAACCCAGCAAAAATGAACAAACAACAACGTTTGGAACGTTTAACCCTACGCCGAAATCTGCTAGCTCGCCAAGCTTGGATTAGTTGGGCGCAAGAAGTCATTGATGAATTTGAAAATATGGCCTAAATACCATGATAAAAAAAGATGATGTCATTAAGGCATCATCTTTTTTATATAATGGACAAAAAGACTTAAATGCCATCTCCCCCGATAAAGGTTTGTGAACGGCCATTAAAATTTTGATCCATCTCCAGCGAGGGTTTATCTGTTTTCGGTCGCCCAACAATTCGTGCCGGAACCCCAGCAACAGTGGTATGAGCAGGAACAGGTTGTAATACCACAGAACAAGAACCTATTTTAGCGCCTTCTCCAACTTCAATATTACCGAGTATTTTCGCTCCAGCGCCAATCATTACCCCTTCGCGAATTTTAGGATGACGATCACCACTTTCTTTGCCTGTCCCGCCCAAAGTTACATCTTGTAAAATAGAAACATCATTGCCAACGACTGCCGTTTCACCAATAACAATACCGGTGGCATGGTCAAGCATTATGCCACGACCGATCTTAGCCGCGGGATGAATATCCACCTGACACGCGACTGAAATCTGGTTTTGTAAATACGTGGCCAAGGCAATTCGCCCTTGCTTCCATAACCAGTTAGCCACTCGATATCCCTGTAATGCGTGGTAACCTTTTAAATAAAGTAACGGCATAGAATACATAGAGACGGCTGGGTCACGATTAACCGTTGCACAAATATCGCAAGCGGCAAATTCAGCAATCGTAGGATCAGAAGAAAAGGCTTCCTCAACCACTTCACGCACGGCCATCGCAGGCATCGAGGCCGTGCTGAGTTTATTGGCCAAAATATAACTTAATGCGGCAGGTAAGCTGTCGTGCTTAATGATCGTCGCATGATAAAAGCTCGCGAGCATGGGCTCTTGATCCGATTGATCTCGCGCCTCTTTAATAATGGTTTGCCAAACTTTGACTTGTGCGCAATGTTTCATTTTTCTCTGCCTTTACTAAGCTTCATCACAGCTTATGATTAACCTTGGCCGAACCCTTCGCTTTAAATTCGTCCGTCACGGATAGACTGACATATCTGCCGTTACCGCTCCGCTTTTTTATCTCGTGCAAGTAAATCTTGCGCCGCTAAGCGAGTCGCTTTTCCTTGATACAATACTTGATAAATTTGTTCAACAATAGGCATCTCAACGCCGACGCGCTGGGCCAGCAACCACACCTCTTTGGTATTGCGGTAGCCTTCCACCACTTGGCCAATATCTTGCTGCGCTGATTCAACATCTTGACCTTGCCCTAACGCTAAGCCAAAACGTCGATTACGCGATTGGTTATCAGTACAAGTAAGCACTAAGTCACCCAATCCTGCCATTCCCATGAAGGTTTCCGCTTGTGCACCTAATGCAGCGCCTAGGCGAGACATTTCAGCTAACCCTCGAGTAATCAGTGCGGTACGAGCATTGGCACCAAAGCCGATCCCGTCTGATATTCCGGCACCAATAGCAATGACATTTTTTACCGCTCCACCAAGTTGCATCCCAATAAAATCATGGTTGGCATACACGCGGAAGGTTTTACTACAGTGGATTTTTTCTTGTAGATCTTCTACAAATTGTGCATCAGGCGAAGCAACCGAAATCGCCGTTGGCATTCCCATCGCTAACTCTTTAGCAAACGTTGGCCCAGAAAGTACCGCGAGAGGAATATGCCGCCCCACTACGTCATAAGCGACTTCCTGCAACAGTCGCCCTGTTTCTGGCTCTAGCCCTTTGGTCGCCCAACAAATCCGGCTATCTTCACGCAAATGTGGCTGCAAGCTACGCAACACCATACCAAATACATGGCTGGGAACAACCACGAGTAGATCTCGACTCGCTTTTACCGCACTAGCAAGGTCTGACTCAACCATTAAGCTGGGGGGAAATTCAATACCAGGAAGAAACTCATGGTTTGCTCTATCGGCTTGTAGCCGGGCCATATGCTCAGGTTCATGCCCCCATAGTACAATATTGGCACCATTACGAGCCAAAGAAATAGCAAGAGAGGTTCCATAAGAGCCTGCACCGATCACCGTCATGCTAATTGCGTTTGCATTGAGATTATTTGCCGTTGGAGTTGTCATTTTTCCACCTGATAGATAGCCATCGTGTGATTACCGATATCGGGTTACTGCGCATATCGATAAGGGTAAAGGGGAATCGTCATTTGATTCTAGAAAAAATAAAAAATGCACATCGCATCGCTCAATGAGCTGCTCTGTGCATTCTATTTTACCTTACATTAGACAAGAAATCGTAGTGGATTACGCCTCGCTTGGCGTCTCACTTGCAGCTTGTTGCTGTAGGTAGTTCATAAATAGCGCGTCAAAATTAACTGGAGCCAAGTTAAGCTGCGGGAAAGTTCCTTTTACTACTAGGCTAGAAATGGTTTCACGAGCATAAGGGAACAAAATGTTAGGACAAAATGCGCCAAGGCAATGGGCTAATTGACCGGCTTCCATCTGTTCTGCAGTGAAAATACCGCCCTGTTGCACTTCGCATAGAAACGCAGTTTCTTCTGCATTTTTCACAGTAACCGTCAAGCGTAAAACCACTTCATAAACGCCTTCGCCAAGTTCACGGCTTTGAGTGTCAAGATCCAATTTTACATCAGGGTTCCACTCTTTTTGGAACATGGTTGGTGAATTTGGTGCTTCAAAAGAAACATCTTTTAGGAAAATGCGTTGAATCGCAAAATTTTGCTGTGGTGCTTGTTGTTGTGCGGCTTCAGCCATGATTTCATCCTTAATACTGATCAATTCGGATATAAAAATTAATGTCCTGAGGAGACTAAACGAGTGTGAAGCAAATCACTAGATGAAAAACCGAATACGTGGCAAACATCACAACTCGAGTCAAATAGGTGCCGATTTATTGATCACCTAACCAGAACTGGCGGCAAGAACTATTTCTTGCCACGGACAAGAGGTAACTTAGCATCGCTCCATGCGACTAAACCATTTTTTAGTAAGCTAACGTTCTCAAACCCTGCTTTAACGAGAGCAAGAGCAACGTCACGAGCCGCATGACCGGTTTTACATACCACAATAATGGGGTCAGCTTTATGCTTTTCAATCCCTGCGAGATTTCCCGCTTTGATGTCGGACGGTAAAATATGAACAGCATCCGTGATATGACCCTGTTTAAACTCATCTTTAGTGCGAATATCAATCACGATACCGTTCTCACGGTTCATCAAATGAGTCACTTGAGACGGGCTAATTTCTTTAAAAGCTGCTGTTGAAGACTTATAAATATTAAGAATTAATGCAACCAAAACGCCTACCCAAGCGAGAGATAAGATCATATTTTGTTGGAAAAATTGTATGTACTCTTGCATATTGTGTGCTCTTGCAATGGTGGTTCAAAATAGTGATGAAGTATAACGAGGTTACCCGCCTGACGCGAGTGCTAAGCTCGAGGAAACGCAAAAGCCGTGACCTTATCGATATGATCTTCTGCTAAAGCAAGCATAATAAGACGATCAACCCCCAAAGCAACCCCAGCACACGCCGGTAACCCCGCGGCTAATGCCGCAATAAAGTGCTCATCAATCGGTTGCTCAGCTAACCCCATTATCCGACGTTTGGCATTATCCTGTTCAAAACGGATGCGTTGCTCTTGTGGATTATCTAGCTCATGGAAGCCATTGGCTAATTCAAGCCCCTTAAAATAAACTTCGAAGCGATCCGCTACACGAGGGTCGCGTGGATTAACTTTAGCTAGCGCTGCCTGTGATGCCGGAAAATCGTACACAAAAATCGGCTTCTGCTGACCAATGTGCGGTTCAATACCAAGACTAAACAACAATTGCAATAAGGTATCTCTATCTTGCTCTGGCTGAGCAATATCACTTAGTCCGAGAACTTGAGCAGCTTGCTTAAGTTTGGTCATGCTACTTTCCAAAGGACAAATGCCTAAGATACGTTGAAAAACCTGTTGATAAGTCATTATTTCCGCAGAAGGCGTAGCAAGAATAGCTTGTAACAGCGCATCAACCTCCGCCATTAAGTCATGGTGATCAAAGCCCACTCGATACCACTCCAACATAGTAAATTCAGGGTTATGGTATCGACCATGCTCTTCATTGCGAAAAGCCTTCCCTAATTGATAAATCGACCCACTACCGGCCGCTAGCAACCGCTTCATATGAAATTCAGGGCTGGTCATTAAGTAGAGTTTTTTCCCTTTCGCATAACCTGGACCAACAAACTCCGTTTGAAACGTTTGTAAATGAACATCGGTTACCGTTGCGTGGCTAATTGCTGGAGTTTCAACCTCAAACACCTCTCGCTCGGCAAAAAACTGGCGGATACGCTGCAATAAGCGAGCACGTTGCTGAAGTTGGTGAATTGATGCGCTAGGCATCCATGATGACTGGTTCATAAAACTGGCTACACATCTCAAAGAAAAGGCATTTTACTCGCTTAAAAAGAAAAACCCAACCAACCTACCCGCCCATTTTTTTCGTGATTAGCATCACACAAAGGATAATAAGTATGCTTGCTCTTGCACTACCGGAGTAAAAGCCTAACAAAATCAATTTTTTCTTTTCCTCACTCTTCTAAACTAGCCACTACCACTTTGGTACAAGTAGCGAGAGCCAACAGAAGACCCTCTTCGAATTGAATCACGCTGCAAATCATAATCAGGGACAACAACTGATCCCCATAATAATCACTACACTGGAGGATAACTGTGCAAACGATTACCACAGATATCGCAGTCATCGGCGCTGGTGGCGCTGGTCTTCGTACTGCTATTGCAGCGGCTGAAGCAAACCCAAACTTGGAAGTCGCGCTTATTTCCAAAGTTTATCCAATGCGTTCTCATACGGTCGCTGCCGAAGGTGGCTCCGCAGCAGTTATCAAGGAAGAAGACAGCTTAGATAATCACTTCAACGATACCGTTGGTGGTGGTGACTGGTTGTGTGAACAGGATGTCGTAGAATATTTCGTTGCGAATTCAACACGCGAAATGATCCAAATGGAGCAATGGGGTTGCCCTTGGAGTCGTAAAGACAACGGGGAAGTCAACGTACGCCGTTTTGGTGGCATGAAAGTCGAACGGACTTGGTTTGCTGCCGATAAAACGGGTTTCCATATGCTACATACCCTATTCCAAACTTCAATGAAGTACCCACAAATCAACCGCTTTGACGAATATTTTGTGGTTGATTTGTTGGTCGTCGAGGGTGAAGTCCAAGGCCTGATCGCTATCCACATGGCGGAAGGCGAGTTGGTTACGATTAAGGCCAAATCGGTTGTCCTCGCCACCGGAGGTGCGGGTCGTGTTTATCACTGTAACACCAACGGCGGTATCGTTACGGGTGACGGTATGGCAATGGCCTATCGCCATGGTGTACCACTACGTGATATGGAATTTGTTCAGTATCATCCAACGGGTCTACCCGGTACTGGCATCTTGATGACCGAAGGTTGTCGTGGAGAAGGTGGGATTATCGTTAATAAAAACGGTTACCGTTACCTGCAAGATTATGGCATGGGACCGGAAACACCGGTTGGACAGCCTAAAAATAAATACATGGAGCTGGGTCCTCGTGACAAAGTGTCTCAAGCTTTCTGGCACGAACAACAGAAAGGCAACACCATTAAACACCCATTAGGTGATGTGGTACACCTTGACCTGCGTCATCTTGGCGAAGAATACCTGCAAGAGCGTTTACCGTTTATCTGTGAGCTAGCAAAAGCTTATGTGAACGTTGACCCTGCCAAAGAGCCGATCCCAATTCGCCCAACCGTGCACTACACCATGGGCGGAATCGAAACCAATGGTCAATGTGAAACTCGCATCCAAGGCCTCTTTGCGGTCGGTGAATGTGCGTCAGTGGGCTTGCACGGTGCTAACCGTTTAGGCTCCAATTCATTGGCTGAATTTGTCGTTTTTGGTCGTGTCGCCGGTGAGCACGCAGTACAACGTGCTGAAGCGTTCAAAGGCTGGAATGACCAAGCCATCGCAGAACAAGTCAAAGCGGTAGAAGCTCGCCTTCAGGCTCTGATGAACCAAGAAGGTGACGAAAATTGGGCCACCATCCGCACTGAAATGGGTCACACCATGGAAGCGGGTTGTGGGATCTACCGTCAACAAGACTTAATGGAAACCACCATTGCTAAACTGACTGAGTTAAAAGAACGCTATAAGCGCATCAGCATTAAAGATAAAGGCAAAGTCTTCAATACTGACCTACTCTATGCGATCGAAGTCGGCTATGGCCTAGAAGTGGCGGAAGCTATGGCTCATTCAGCATTATTACGTAAAGAGTCTCGTGGGGCTCACCAGCGTCTTGATGAAGGGTGTACTGAGCGTGATGATGTAAACTTCCTGAAACACTCATTGGCATTCTATCAAGAAGATCAAGCACCAAGGATCGATTACAGCCCAGTTACGATTACTAAATCTCAGCCTAAAGCCCGCTTGTACGGCGAAGCAGCAGAGCAAGCTGCCGCAGCAGAGGCGAAGCAAAGCGCAGAGGAGCAAAAATAATGTCAGCGAATCGAATTCAGAAAGTAGAAATTCTACGCTACGACCCAGCAAAAGATGCCGAGCCGCATCTTCAAATGTTTGAAGTGCCCTTTGATGACACCATGTCGGTACTCGATGCTCTGGGCTACGTGAAGGATCATTTGGATAAAGATCTTTCTTACCGTTGGTCATGCCGAATGGCGATCTGTGGCTCGTGCGGTATGATGGTAAACGGTGTGCCAAAACTGGCGTGTAAGAGCTTCTTGCGCGACTATCCAGATGGCGTGAAAATTGAGCCGTTGGCGAACTTCCCGATCGAAAAAGATTTGATTGTTGATATGACACCGTTTATCGAGCGTCTCGAGGCAATCAAACCTTATATCATTGGTAATGATCGTAAACCCGAAGACGGAACAAACCTACAAACCCCAGAACAGATGGCTCGCTATAAACAATTTGCCGCCTGCATTAACTGTGGTTTGTGCTATGCCGCATGCCCTCAATTTGGCTTAAACCCTGAGTTTATTGGCCCTGCCGCCTTAACTCTAGCGCACCGTTATAACCTTGATAGCCGTGATAACGGTAAAGCTGAACGTATGAAACTGATCAACGGAGAAAATGGCGCTTGGGGTTGTACCTTTGTCGGTTATTGCTCTGAAGTGTGTCCAAAACACGTTGATCCGGCATCAGCGGTTAACCAAGGCAAAGTAGAATCGTCAATGGACTTTGTCATTGCCATGTTGAAACCTGACGGTTCACCAAAGAAAGTGGAGGCATAAGGATGACTAACCGTAAACCGTATGTCCGTGAAATGAAACGTACTTGGTGGAAAGATCACCCCTTCTACCGTTTCTATATGGTGCGTGAAGCAACAGTACTTCCGCTCATTTTATTCACGTTATTTTTAACCGTAGGCTTGGGCGCTCTAGTCAAAGGGCCAGAAGCTTGGAATAGTTGGCTTGGCTTTATGGCTAATCCATTAGTTGTGGCCATTAATATTGTGGCACTCGCGGGTAGTTTATTCCACGCCCAAACCTTCTTCAGCATGATGCCACAAGTGGTACCGATTCGTATCAAAGGAAAATTGCTGGATAAAAGAATCATCGTTTTGACTCAGTGGGCGGCAGTGGCCATTATTTCACTGATCGTTCTCATTGTGGTGTAAGGAGCTTATTGTGATTAATACCAATCCAAAACGTTCAGATGAACCGGTATGGTGGAGCCTATTTGGGGCCGGCGGCACTTGGTTTGCCATGATTACGCCAGTCACTATTCTGGTGCTGGGCATTCTTGTACCGTTAGGCATTATTGATGCCGAAACCATGAGCTATAAGCGAGTCGCTGAATTTGCCACCAGTATTATTGGCGCGTTGTTTATCATTGCAACTCTCGCATTACCAATGTGGCATGCGATGCATCGTGTGCACCATGGTATGCACGACCTGAAATTCCATACTGGGCTGGCAGGTAAAATTATATGTTATGCTTTTGCTGCATTGATCTCGATCCTCTCAGTCGTGTTTATCTTCCTGATTTAAAACACTCTTGAATGGATAGAAAGCAAAAGAGCCAGCATACGCTGGCTCTTTTTAATTCTGCTATTGAACTATCAAGCCCCTATAGGGTTAGGCACTCATTCAATTATTTTACGCGGCTAACATATTCACTGCTACGAGTGTCCACTTTGATCACTTCACCAATTGCAATAAAGAGAGGCACACGCACGACAGCACCCGTTGATAACGTCGCCGGTTTGCCCCCAGTTCCTTGTGTATCGCCTTTCAAGCCGGGATCCGTTTCAGTGACTTCTAATTCAACGAAGTTTGGCGGTGTTACCGAAATTGGGTTACCATTCCACAAGGTCAATGTACAGGTGGTATTTTCAACCAGCCACTTGGCATTATCACCAACCGCTTTGAGGTCTGCTGCAATTTGCTCAAAGGTTTCGTTGTTCATAAAGTGATAGAATTCACCATCGTTGTATAGATAGTCAAGGTCGATATCGATAACATCAGCAACTTCTACGCTATCACCTGACTTAAAGGTTTTTTCGAGCACTTTACCAGAAAGCAATTTACGGATTCGTACTCGGTTGAATGCTTGACCTTTACCTGGTTTAACAAACTCGTTTTCGAGAATGACACAAGGCTCGTTATCAAGCATAATTTTGAGACCGCCTTTAAATTCATTCGTGCTAACAGTAGCCATTATTTCCTCTTACATTCTTCGAGTTAAATTCAATGCCGCACATAATAACCCGAAAAGTCCAATCTGTTGAGCAAAACTGGCTACAACAGCTAGCAAATGGGATATCCGATCCGAGTCAACTACTGACCCAGCTTGATATTGACCCAACACCTTGGCAAGCCGGCTTCAAAGCGCGTGAAATGTTTGCGCAGCGAGTGCCGCTTAGTTTTGTTCATCGGATGGAGAAAGGAAATCCCAACGATCCCCTTCTGCGCCAAGTCTTACCGCTCAGTGAAGAGTTTGAGCTGTATCCAGGCTACTCAACAGACCCTTTAGCTGAGCAAAACAATGCCATTCCTGGTCTACTGCATAAATACCACAACCGTTGCTTATTGATCGTCAAAGGCGGATGTGCCATTAACTGCCGCTACTGTTTTCGGCGTCATTTCCCTTACCAAGATAACAAAGGCAATAAGCAGACATGGCAGCGCAGTATCGATTATATTGCGCAGCAACCGCCATTAAATGAAGTGATCCTTTCTGGGGGTGATCCTTTAATGGCAAAAGATCATGAACTGAGCTGGCTCATCGAACAGATTGCCGCTATTCCACACATTAAACGCCTAAGAATTCACTCTCGCTTACCCGTCGTGATCCCAGCTCGTATTACCGATGAGTTAGTCGACTTATGCGCAAAAACCCGCTTGCAAGTTCTTCTGGTGACACACATCAACCACGCCAATGAAATCAATCTCGAACTGCAACAACAGATGGCGCGCTTACGCGCCGTCAATGTCACCTTACTCAATCAAAGTGTGCTGCTCAAAGGGGTAAATGATTCGGTTGACGCTCAGGTAGCCTTAAGCGAAGCTCTCTTTGATGCTGACATTTTACCTTACTACTTGCATGTGCTGGATAAGGTGCAAGGCGCAGCGCACTTTTTTGTTAGTGATGATGAAGCAAGACTTATTATGGCAGGCTTAATTGAACGAGTTTCCGGCTATCTGGTACCGAAATTGACCCGTGAAATTGGTGGACGACCCAGTAAAACACCGTTGGATTTACACTTAGAGTAACCCGTTTTTATTGACCTATCGTTTTGTTAAAAACGTTTATTGGCCTTATTGAGCCATTAACGACGGAATGACTTGGGTAACAAGAGTATGCTATCGGTTAGATCAGCTTGAAAAGACCTAACAAAGCTTGCGCTAATACAGTCACCAACAGCGACGCCCTGATGATGAGATAAAGAACAGCTTACACTTATCGTATTAATATAAATGCAAATGTATATAAAAAAACCGGAGGTTACACTCCGGTTTTTATTAATTAGCGCATTAGGCTAGCATTACATCATGCCGCCCATGCCACCCATTCCGCCCATGTCAGGCATCGCTGGGGCATCTTTCTTTGGTAGGTCAGTGACCATCGCTTCTGTTGTGATCATCAAACCTGCAATTGATGCTGCAAATTGTAGCGCGCTACGAGTTACTTTCGTAGGATCTAAAATACCCATGTCGATCATATCGCCATATTCGCCCGTTGCAGCGTTATAGCCATAGTTACCGTCACCCGCTCTCACATTGTTAGCCACCACTGAGTCTTCATCACCGGCGTTTTTGGCAATTTGACGAATTGGCGCTTCCATTGCACGTAGTGCCAAGCGGATACCCACGGTTTGATCTTCGTTGTCACCTTCAAGGCCAGCAACTTTAGCCGCTGCACGAATTAAGGCAACGCCACCACCGGCAACAACGCCTTCTTCAACAGCAGCACGAGTCGCGTGCAGTGCATCTTCTACGCGATCTTTTTTCTCTTTCATTTCAACTTCAGTTGCTGCACCGACCTTGATAACCGCAACGCCGCCAGCCAGTTTAGCAACACGTTCTTGCAGTTTTTCTTTATCATAGTCTGAAGTTGCTTCTTCGATTTGTTGACGAATCTGAGCCACACGACCTTTAATCGCCTCTTCTTCGCCAGCACCATCGATAATGGTGGTATTTTCTTTGGTAATCGTCACGCGTTTTGCTTGGCCTAGATCTTCTAGAGCAGCTTTTTCTAGCTCTAGACCGATCTCTTCAGAAATTACCGTACCACCAGTTAAGATAGCGATATCCTGTAGCATTGCTTTACGACGATCACCAAAGCCTGGGGCTTTCACCGCGGCAACTTTTACGATACCACGCATATTATTGACAACTAATGTCGCTAAAGCTTCGCCTTCAACGTCTTCAGCAACGATCAGTAGTGGACGAGAAGCTTTCGCTACACCTTCAAGTACTGGTAGTAGTTCACGGATGTTGGAAACTTTTTTATCAACCAATAGGATGAATGGGTTTTCTAAATCCACACTTCCTGCTTCTTGATTGTTAATGAAGTAAGGTGATAGATAGCCACGGTCAAATTGCATACCTTCAACCACGTCTAACTCATCTTGTAATGCTTGACCTTCTTCAACCGTAATAACACCATCACGACCTACTTTTTCCATTGCTTCAGCAATGATGTTACCCACACTTGAATCAGAGTTAGCAGAGATAGTCCCCACTTGAGCAATCGCTTTGGTGTCTGCACAAGGTACAGAGAGTGTTTTTAACTCTTCCACTGCAGCTACAACAGCTTTATCAATACCGCGTTTTAGATCCATTGGATTCATGCCCGCCGCTACTGCTTTTAGGCCTTCATTAACAATAGATTGAGCTAAAACCGTTGCTGTTGTGGTTCCGTCACCGGCAGCATCGTTCGCTTGTGAAGCGACTTCTTTAACCATTTGTGCGCCCATGTTCTGGAATTTATCTTCCAGTTCAATTTCACGAGCCACAGAAACACCATCTTTGGTGATCACTGGTGCACCAAAAGATTTATCTAATACCACGTTGCGACCTTTAGGCCCCAATGTCACTTTTACTGCATCCGCTAGAACGTTAACCCCTTCCAGCATTTTTACTCGAGCGTCATTACCAAATTTTACGTCTTTAGCAGCCATTTTGCATTTCCTCTAGAATTCATTTTTTATCGGTTAGTTTGCTGTGAGCAATTACTCAACGATTGCCAAAATATCGTTCTCAGACAAGATTAGTACTTCCTTGCCGTCAATTTTTTCAGTCTTAGTACCGTAACCTTCAGCAAAAATTACCGTATCACCAACTTTTACATCCAAAGGTGATACAGTGCCGTTTTCAAGAATACGGCCTTTGCCAACAGCAAGTACGGTACCACGAGTGGATTTCTCAGCCGCAGAACCAGTGAGAACGATGCCACCAGCAGATTTTGATTCAACTTCTTGGCGTTCAACGATAACTCGATCATGTAATGGACGAATATTCATCGGTCCTCTCTCCTGAATAGATTTTCGTTTGGTTAATAAAACGCTGATTAAACAGCTTGTGAGTGATATGTGGGGGAGCCAAACACATAACCCAAGGGGGAAACACAAAAAAAACGTGATCTTGATAACAAATTTATTGAGAAGTTCACTGAGAGGCGATGGTTTCGTTTGGCCATAAGATTGTAAATTCTTTGCTTTATTAAACGGTTTATCCATAATAGTTGCTAGGGTCTGTTGGCCCTAGATTAAGAGGAAAACCATGAAGACCATCGAGCGAATATTACACACCATCAAACGTGAAGGGGCAGTAACAGCCAAACAACTCGCTAATGATCTAGGAATAACAACCATGGGCGCTCGTCAACATCTACAAAGCTTAGAGAAAGACGGGATTCTCGATTTCTATGATGTAAAAGTAAAAGTAGGACGTCCAACTCGTCACTGGGCACTGACGCAAAAAGGTCATCACCAATTTGCCGATCGTCATGGTGAATTAACGATTCAAGTCATTGAGGCTGTCGAACATCTATTTGGCCGAGCAGGGTTAGCCAAAGTAACGGCCGAGCGAGAGGCTCAAACACTGGCTTATTATCAGTCAGCGTTAGAAAACTGTGATTCATTAGCGAGTAAATTGGCCACCTTGGTTGCTTTACGAGAGCAGGAAGGCTACATGGCTGAACTTGAGCACACAGATTCAGGCTTCTTACTGCTTGAAAATCATTGTCCTATTTGTAAAGCAGCGAAGCGCTGCCCTGCTTTGTGTCAGTCAGAATTAAACATTTTTCAACACTTATTAGGCAACGACTGTACCATCGAACGACATGAGCACATCATTGCTGGTCAGCATCGCTGCGCTTATCGTATCACGCCTCATTAATAGCTAATGCCGCTCCCGTGCGGCTCCCTTTCTCAATATCAAGACAAATGTGATGCTTTTTTGTTCGTTCGAGTGATCTCACCTATACTCGTATCATGTCTAAACCATGACTCAAACGAGGAAACGCCGATGACTCCTCCAGACACCTCACCCGCACTTCCTTCATTTGATGAACTGGTATTGCTCGCCCAACAAGATTCTCAAGCCTTTGTCCAATTGAAACAAAACTTATGCAATGCGTTGATAGAGGCTTCATCATCAGCAATGCAAGAGAGGTTACGAGCCCAACAAAGCCACATTGATCGTGTGCTCAGCCAATGCAAAAATCCAACCCATGCCAATGTCATTTTAATGCGAGAACTCAGGTTACAAATGGTTCGATTTCGGGATGTGTTAGAAGGTGAAGTAGACAATAGTACCCCGGCAGATATTATCCCCTTTCGTCCTCGTCCAACGCAGTGGCGTTAGCGCGATAACGGATCGCGCCCAAATCGGTTATCACCTTGCGTGCCCATCAAAAAACCACACTCAACTAAGATCCAACTGCCACAGCCCAGCGCGGCAAAAGCAAGAAAGCTATCAAACCAACTCGGTGAGGTTGCCAGACTTGCCTCCCCCACAGGTACGCTCATTCTCCCTAAGATGAGAGGAAGGTTGAGTAATAGCCACCAACTGGATTTATCTCTGTCATGCCAACGTTTTGCCGTGATTGCGAGATCTGGTAGCAAAATAATCAGCATCACAACGGGTAATAGGGAGGCCGCCCAGTTTGGAAAAAAGCGATTTGCGATAACAATAAAGACGGCGATAAATAGATAGTAACAACCATTCCAAACCCAAAACGTTTGGCGGCTAATTCGCCCCTGAAAAGAAAAAAGTAATGATTGTAATGGCATAATTTATGTTACCTACCGCAGATGTGACAAGACATTAACTCGCTCGATGTTACTTTTTGCCTAGAATAACTAGGCTACAAACCTCTCGCCGCGATTAAAACACTTTTATCTCGAACAAAATTTAACCGCGAAAGATAAACAGACCCTAGCCTTAGTCATGGGTTATTTTTTGAAAATACGCACGATCCATGTCACGCAGGTTGACGGTTAAAGAATAGACTTGACCAGCCTGCTCCGAAAGAACACTGATCAGCTGTTGCGCGAGAATTGTTTTTTGCATTTCCGTTCGTCCATCCAGCAACTCAAGGTTTAGATGAATAAAATCAACACTGTTTCCTTGTTCACCAATCAACCAATGATGGCAACGTAGCGTACGAGATTTAACTGACGAGGCTTCAAACAAGCCACTTTGCAGGGCAACTTGGTGTAAATCTTCTAATAAACCTTGAATATTCACTCGTTCTTCGACCGAGTTGGAATACTCCAATACGAGATTCGGCATCACTGATTCCTTGTTTACTTATCTTACTTCACTATACCGAAATCAAGCATAAAGTTAGAGCCTTGGCTACCGATTCTGTCTAACACGTCACTGCTTAGTATCCGACATACAGAGCCTCGGATTCCAGAAAGTCATGACCATAATCATGATCTACGTAGTTTTATCTGTTATATTCTTTGCCAGTCGATTTTTTTTATCAATTGAAATTGGAGATATTCCTATGCGTCGTCCTGTAGTGATGGGTAACTGGAAACTTAACGGTAGCAAAGCTATGGTTACTGAGCTGCTAACTGGTCTTAATACTGAATTGGAAGGTGTCACTGGCGTTGATGTTGCGGTTGCACCACCAGCACTCTACCTAGACCTAGCTGAGCGCCTCATTAAAGAAGGCGGTCACAAGATGATTCTTGGTGCACAAAACACTGACCTACACAACAGCGGTGCCTTTACCGGTGATATGTCACCAGCAATGCTAAAAGATTTTGGTGCTTCTCACATCATCATCGGCCACTCTGAGCGTCGTGATTACCACAAGGAATCCGATGAATTTGTTGCGAAAAAATTCGCTTTCCTCAAAGAAAATGGCTTAACTCCTGTTTTTTGTATCGGTGAAACTGAGGCACAAAACGAAGCCGGTGAAACCGAAGCTGTATGTGCTCGTCAAATCAATGCTGTGATCGACGCCTGTGGTGTTGCAGCATTTAATGGCGCGATCATCGCTTATGAACCAATCTGGGCTATCGGTACAGGTAAAGCGGCAACGGCTGATGATGCACAACGCATTCATGCCTCTATCCGTGCTCTTATTGCGGATAAAGATGCCGCTGTCGCAGAACAAGTGATCATCCAGTATGGCGGTAGCGTGAAACCTGAAAATGCTGAAGCCTATTTCTCACAACCAGATATCGATGGTGCATTGGTTGGTGGTGCGTCTCTTGATGCGAAAAGCTTCGCTGCTATTGCTAAAGCGGCAGCAAAAATGAAAAACGCATAATTTTCCCTCGATTATGCGATAAAGGCCAGCCTTGCTGGTCTTTATTTTTTCTCTTATTTCAAACTTAAAGCAGCCTCTTACCAACCCAAAGTGAAAAGTAGCTCACCCCTAGTCCCTCTGCACAAGATCAAGTATCCTTAACTTCTTCATCCTTTACCTTGTTGTCCGCTATGCATGATAAACACGGCTTACTATCAGCGCCTATCCCTCAAGTATTACGTCAAATGACGCTTCCTATGACGGTCGGTATGGTCGCTGTGCTGATGTTTAATCTGGTGGATACATTTTTTATCTCGCTGCTTGGCACTCAATCGCTGGCAGCCATCAGCTATACTTTCCCGGTCACATTTGGTTTGAATTGCATCACTATGGGCATCGGGGTTGGTTTATCAACCTGTATCGGACGCTGTTTGGGAGAAGGGAGAACGCAGCAAGCCGCTCGATTAAGTAGTCATGGGCTATTACTGGCCGTTAGTTTAATGGTTTTGGCAGCCATATTGGGCCTCACAACCATGGATAAACTGTTCCCATTACTCGGTGCAAACGCCGATCTGATTCCTCTTATCCAACAATATATGCGCATTTGGTATTGTTCGATCCCATTGTTGGTGATTCCTATGGCGGGAAGTAGTGCTATCCGAGCAACGGGGGATACGAAAACGCCAGCAAAAATCATGTTATTAGCAGGGATCATCAATGGCGGATTAGATCCTGTACTGATTTTTGGCTATGGCCCCATCCCAGGGTTAGGCATCCAAGGTGCAGCGATTGCTAGCGCATGCTCCTGGTTTGGCGCTCTAGTCTGCTCACTCTACTTATTAATCAAACGGGAAAAACTACTGATATTTCCCAAGCTCTCTCTCATTTACCAAGATTGGCGACACATTTTACGCATTGCAACGCCTGCCGCTTTCTCCAGTGCGATGACCCCGATAAGCGGTGCACTATTAATGGTCATCTTGTCTCAACATGGAACCGCAGCGGTGGCGGCTTTTGGTGCTGCACAGCGCATTGAGTCGATCTTACTTTTAGTGCTTATGTCTCTTACATCAGCGCTTACACCGTTTATGGCGCAGAATTTAGGGGCCAAACAGCCTAAACGCAGCTTTGCTGGCTTATTTCTCGGGATGCGTTTTTCCATCTTATTTCAATTGATGATCTTTATTATGATGGTGCCACTGAGTATTCCTTTGGCCGCGATGTTTTCACAAGAACAAACGGTGCGTGACTTGCTTTGGCACTATTTACTGGTCGTGCCGATCAGCTATGGGTTTCAAGGTATTGTCATGATGCTAGTCTCAGCACTGAATGCTTTGCACTTGCCCATCAAAGCATTCCAATGGAGTTTTATGCGGCTTTTTGCCTTTACTTTACCATCCGCTTGGCTTGGCTCATATTGGTATGGTGTCGAAGGATTATTTATCGGTATTGCTCTGGGTAATATTTGTGGTGGTGTATTGGGATACATTTATGCGTTGTGGCTAAAACGTCGATACCTGATCAGTTAAAAAACAAAAAGCCAATGCGCAACGCATCGGCTTTTACCTTCAGCAAACTCGACAGAACATCTCAATGAGAGGATTAAAGCTCTGCTAGCTCTTCCTCGATGTCAACGTCTAAATCGACATTAAGAGGCTCAGGAGAAAGGATGATGCCCGTATTATCAGCATACAAGTAATCTTCCGGTAGGAAAGTCACTCCAGCAAAGTTGACTGCGACATCGACTTCACCCATGCCTTGTGAGCTGGCACCAACAGGAATAGAAGCTAATGCCTGAATACCAATGCTCATCTCTTCTAATTCATCGACTTCACGCACACTGCCGTAAACGACCATCCCTTCCCATTCGTTTTCTTCCGCTATGGCCGCCAACTCCGCATCAATTAACGCTCGGCGTAAAGAACCGCCACCGTCGATCAATAGAATACGTCCCGCTCCATCTTGTTCCAATACTTCACGGATTAAGCCGTTGTCCTCAAAACATTTGATCGTCGTTACTTGTCCAGCGAAGGATGCGCAGCCTCCAAAATTGCTAAACATGGGTTCTACCACATCAACTTGCTCGAGATAGATATCACATAGCGCAGAGGTGTTGTATTCCATAGCTTTACTCTCTCAACAAACGGTTATCCCACGAGTATATAGTGTCAGTAAGCCAATGCAATGACAGAGCGCAAATTAACTGGTGAGAGTTTGAGCAATGACGACGCCGACGAATAAAAGATTAGTGATCAGCGAACATTTCACCACCACAGGAAGCATAGGAGCGATTTGGGCAGGTTTATCGGTAGCACAAACAGCACGACCATGTTGCAAGACAAAAATAGCACTCAATAAAAATGGCAAACTAATCCACAACGGCTTATCTTGCATAACTAAATAACTAGCAAAAGAGAGCACTGCGCCCAGCAACAGTAAAAAATGGTACGTTTTAGCACGTTGCTGTCCCAAACGAACAGCGATAGTCCGTTTACCACACTCTGCATCGTTTTCAATATCCCGCATATTATTGATATTAAGTACAGCAACGGCCATTAATCCACAGCCTAATGACGGTAAGAAAAGCCCCCATTCAATGTGACCTGTTTGCAGAAAATAACTGCCAGAAACGCCCAGTAAACCAAAGAACAGAAAAACAGAGAGATCGCCAAGCCCGACATAACCATACGGTTTATTTCCCACGGTATAAGCCACCGCGGCCAGCATGGCTAAAATACCTAAGCCGATAAAAGCAAGAATACTGTGCAAACTCTCCAACGAATAAAAGACTAACGCTAAGCCGGCCGCAATCGTCAATACAATATTAATCACCATGGCTTGCTTCATATCCACCAGTGAGACGGCTCCGGATTGAATGGCTCGCATTGGGCCCAGCCGTTTTTCGTTATCGGTTCCTTTCATCGCATCGCCGTAGTCATTAGCTAAATTGGAAAGAATTTGCAGTAAGGTCGCCGTTAATAACGCCAACAAAGTAACAGGCACAGAAAAAGATCCTGACGAAAAAGCCAAGGCGGAACCAGTAAAAATGGAAACCAGCGCAAGAGGCAGTGTTTTTGGTCTTGCTGCATCAACCCAAATACGTAAAGAGTTATTCATAGCGATAAAATATGACTGAACATGGGCGCTCAGTATACGCATAAATGGGGGGGAGAAAAAAGCCCACCAGATCAAGGTGGGCGCAGATATTACAAGATAAAGCGGCTTAAATCTTCGTCTTCGACGAATTCGCTTAGGCGACTACGGACATAATCACCATCAATGGTATACTCACTGCCTGGCTGTTCTGTCGCATCATAAGAAATGTCATCCATTAAGCGCTCCATGACGGTATGTAAACGGCGCGCTCCGATATTCTCGGTGGTTTCGTTCACTTGCCAAGCCGCTTCCGCGATTTGCTTTATACCATCTTCGGTAAACGTAATCTGTACATTTTCCGTTTTCATCAAGGCAATGTATTGCTCGGTCAATGACGCTTTGGGTTCTGTTAAAATACGTTTGAAATCATCGCTTGATAATGCTTCTAGCTCAACCCGGATCGGTAAGCGCCCTTGCAATTCAGGGATCAGATCGGAGGGTTTCGCCACTTGGAAGGCTCCCGAGGCAATAAATAAAATGTGATCGGTTTTAACCATGCCATGTTTGGTGGAAACCGTACTGCCTTCAATTAAAGGTAGCAGATCACGCTGCACCCCTTCACGAGAGACATCAGGGCCTGAGCTTTCACCACGTTTACAGATTTTATCGATTTCATCAATAAAGACGATACCATTATTTTCTACGTTATAGATGGCTTGATCTTTCAACTCTTCTTGATTGACCAATTTGGCTGCTTCTTCTTCCACTAATGCTTTTAACGCATCTTTGATTTTCAGTTTGCGTTTTTTCTTAGTATCTCCCGCTAAGTTCTGGAATAACCCCTGCAACTGATTGGTCATTTCTTCCATTCCGGGAGGAGCCATGATCTCAACTCCCATTTGCGGCACCGCTACGTTGATTTCAATCTCTTTGTCATCAAGCTTACCTTCCCGCAACTTTTTGCGAAAAACTTGCCGTGTCGAAGAAGAGTCATCATTCTGCTCTGACTGCCCCCACGCATCACGAGCGGGTGGTAATAAGGCATCTAAAACTCGCTCTTCTGCCAACTCTTCTGCGCGAAATTTCACTTTTTCCATCGCTTGTTGGTGAGTCAGCTTAACCGCAACATCAGTTAAATCACGAATAATGGTTTCAACTTCCTTACCCACATAGCCCACTTCAGTGAATTTGGTCGCTTCTACTTTAATAAAAGGGGCGTTGGCTAATTTCGCCAAACGACGGGCAATCTCGGTTTTTCCGACCCCTGTTGGCCCTATCATTAAAATATTTTTTGGTGTCACTTCAACACGTAAGCTTTCATCAAGCTGCATACGACGCCAGCGGTTACGCAGAGCAATGGCTACCGCACGTTTAGCTTTATCTTGACCGATAATATGACGGTTTAATTCGTGAACAATTTCACGAGGAGTCATTTCTGACATGATCGATTCCTTAACATTCGCTTTCGGTAGGCACCGAGTTATTGGTTTTCCTGAGCGATCAACGCTTGAGGGATTTCCAGCTCTTCAATGGTGTGCTGATGGTTAGTAAACACACAAATATCACCGGCAATACTGAGTGCTTTTTCGGCGATATCTCTTGCGTCCAGCTCGGTATTTTCTAATAAAGCAATCGCAGCCGCCTGGGCGAAATTACCGCCAGAACCGATCGCAATCAAATCGTGTTCCGGCTGAAGCACATCACCATTGCCGGTAATAATTAACGATGCTGTTTCATCCGCAACGGCTAAAATCGCTTCTAAACGGCGTAAAGCACGATCG
Source organism: Vibrio sp. V30_P3S12P165 (assembly GCF_009904905.1). NCBI lineage: Bacteria > Pseudomonadati > Pseudomonadota > Gammaproteobacteria > Vibrionales > Vibrionaceae > Vibrio > Vibrio sp. V30_P3S12P165. Next base: position 46,561 of record NZ_WXWH01000060.1, read on the forward strand.
CTGCGCCAATCTTTTGCAAGCTCAACCGCGGCTTTAGTTAAGTGCCCTTGGTGCATTTGTAATTTACTTTCAAAACGTTCAAATAAAGTAAAAGCATCCGCAGTGCCACCAGCGAATCCTGCAAGAACCTTATTGTTATATAACCGGCGGACTTTACGCGCATTGCCTTTCATGACGGTATTGCCCAGTGAGACTTGCCCATCTCCGGCAATCACCACTTTGTTATTACGACGTACAGATACGATGGTAGTCACGTGAGGACCTCTTTATGCTTTTCACTAGGATGTTAGAGACTATATGAGGATAGAGAGAAAATATTTCAAGGGAAAGCCCTTGCATCTCGTGATGATAAAATAGGTTTAACGGTTTTTCATTCACAGATAGTGGTGAGTATTTGCTGAATGGCATGATCAGCACCAAAGGCGAGAAGGCATAACGTTAAGGCCTGCCCTCTCATTCGTCACTTTATTGCGCATCTTTCCAAATGGCACAAGGCTCGATTTTAGCACGCTGTAATTTATGTCGGTCACGCTCTGCGTCACGTTTAAAGGTATAAGGGCCCAAAACGACTCGATACCAACTACTATTTTCTTTCTTACGAATTTTGCTACTCAAACCCTGAAAGGCAATATCTAATTTTCGAGTTTCTGCTTGTTGCAGCGTCTTATAAGCGCCACACTGCATGATGTAAGGGATTTCGGAAATGACTTGCTCTTTGGCGATCACCTCAATCTCACGATTCGGTAACGACTCAACATAATCCCACTTTTCTGTTGGCCGGGGCGGTATAGTTTGAGTCTGAGTTTTACTCGATTGACTTTGCTGTCTACCAGCACTTTGGGGAGCCGGTGACTCGGGTGCTAAGCTTAACCGATAGAGACCATAAATAAAGCCACTCAGTAAAATAAGTGCCAATAACCCGCTCCGCCAGGGTTTACGACCACGTGCTGTTTTTTTGGTCGGCTTTTTGGGGCTACGACCACGCCTTACATAATCTTTATTCGCCACAGACAAATTCAAAAGTTGACAGTTTGACTCATATGTTAATGCAGTTTAAGGACAGATAACAGCAGCAAAGTATCCGTAAACCAGTCAGTCATATGACTCAAGCCAATCCACCATCCGCCATTATCATGTTCTCGGTGGCGCAGTGCTGTCTCTAATCACTAAGTGCGTCTCTAGCAGTCGAGAGCCCGCCTGTACATCATGACCACGTAAGAGTTCTAACATCATAAACATCGCTTGGCGGCCAATTTCATAACGTGGTTGAGAAATCGTGGTTAACGGTGGATCGCAATATTGTGCGAATTGAATGTCATCAAACCCTACCACTGATAAATCTTGCGGAACTCGTAATCCGAGCCGTTTGGCTTCTTGCATGGCACCGATCGCCATTGCATCGTTATGGCAAAAAATTGCGGTCGGCGGCTCAGATAAAGCCAATAATTGACGAACGGCTCTAGCACCAGAATCAAAGGTAAAATCACCTACAACATGATAGGTTGGGTTTTTCGTCAAACCGGCTCGACGCAAAGCCTGCTGATAACCTTGCTGGCGAAATTCGCACAGCACCGCACCTTCAGGGCCGCTGATTTGAGCGACTCGCTTATGTCCCATTTGGGTCAAATAGTTAACGGCTTCAAATGCAGAGGTCAGGTTATCAATATGGACTGTTGGTAGTTCAAGCTCAGGTGCATATTCACACGCCATCACCATAGGCGGCAGATTTTTTTGCTCTGACTTACTGACATCAAAAGGCAAATCGGCTCCCAGTAATAGCATACCATCCGCTTGTTTAGTAAAAACTAAATTGACAAAAGAGCTTTCCCGTTTTCGCTGTTGGCCACTATCGCCCAATAATACCAGATAACCGTGTTCCATCGCCGCATCTTCAATGCCGCGAATGATCTCGGTGTAGTAGGGATCACAAATATCCGGCACAATCGCCACAATGGTTTTGGATTCATTACGTCGTAGATTACGTGCTAAAGAATTGGGGGAATAGCCAGCTTCTAACACCGCCTCTTCCACCCGTTTTCGGGTCGAAGTGGAGACCTTTTCAGGGTTCATCAACGCACGAGATACCGTTGCGGTAGATACGCCTGCAAGCTGGGCAACATCCTTCATTGTCGCCATGTTAAGTTTATCCTCTCTTTCTCTTAATCTTGGGGCCAGCGTTTCGCGGTTGTTCCAGCACAAGCCAACCACAAGCTGATTAATTCAGCTTTAGTGCACTGAACGAAAACGATTCACTGACGCTATCGTGTTGATAGTGTATTGTTTTCTGTAGAGAAAGTTACGGCTTAATTAACAAAATTTGCATTGTAAGTGTGACCGCTATCACGAACAAGGAGTTTTCAGTTTCTTCTTCACCACTGTACGCGTCACATTGGTCAACTTAAATCTTGAGGCTCAATATCCATGCTCCAACGTACTTTACTGGCTAAGGGTAATGACTGAATAGCTGATTTGGCGCTGGTCAATAGACGTTGCATAACGCTACGCGTTGGAGCTTGCAGCAAAAGTTGCCAGCGATATTTGCCCGCTCGCTTGGCCAGTGGTGCTGGCGTTGGCCCCAACACCACCGCCCCTTGTGCAAAAAGAGGATGAACTTGTAACGTTTCACGCACTTGCCTTAAAAAGGTTTCCACCCGCGCCGATTGATTAGCCTCTGCACGAAATAACGTTAAATAGGTGTAAGGAGGCAGTTGTGCTACCTGCCGCTCAGCTAATGCGGTATGCGCAAAATCATCATACCCTTTGTGTAGTAAAGCTTGTAGTAAACGATGCTCTGGATGATGCGTCTGTAAAACCACCTCTCCTGGTTTACTAGCACGCCCAGCCCGGCCGGCAACTTGGATAAACAACTGCGCTAAACGCTCGGCGGCCCGAAAATCACTACTGTATAGCGAGCCATCAACATCCAGTAAGGCGACTAAGGTGACATTGGGGAAGTGATGACCTTTCGCCAACATCTGAGTGCCAATCAAAATCTGATACCGATTATCACGAATAGCCGTTAAGGCTGATTCTAAACTGCCTTTGCGACGCGTGCTGTCTCGATCAATACGAATGGTTCGATAGTCAGGAAAAAGGTGAGCAAGTTGTTGCTCTAGTTGCTCGGTTCCTACCCCAACCGTGACCAGCTGCGTAGAACCACAATGCTGGCAATGTTGAATAACAGCCCGTTGTGAACCACAATGGTGACAACGAATTTCGTTACTGTTTTGATGATAAGTATAATAAGCATCGCAACGCTGACAGTCGGCAATCCAACCACACTCATGACACATAAGTGCCGGAGAATAACCTCGCCGATTCAAAAACAACAGCACCTGACTCCCTTGCGCTAAATGACGACGCATTTCGGCAATCAAAGGCGCAGATAAGCCACTTTCGAGATACTCTCCCTTAATGTCCAGCACTCGGTTTTTCGTCGGCAGTGCCACGCCTGCCCGCTGAGTTAATTGTAAATGGTGATATTTACCAATTAATGCATTATGCAAGGTTTCTAATGCGGGAGTCGCACTACCTAACACAATCGCTACTTGCTCAAGATTTGCTCGCATCACAGCAACATCTCGCGCATGGTAACGTAAGCTATCTTGTTGTTTATAAGAGCTATCATGCTCTTCATCGACAATAATAATGCCCAGTTCAGCAAAGGGAGTCAGCAACGCTGAACGCGTACCAATGATGATCCCAGCCACCTTATCTCGTGCCGCCAACCAGGCATTCAAACGCTCAGTTTCATTTAACCCAGAGTGGATAACCACCACAGGAACGGTAAACCGCTCCCGAAAACGCTGAATCGTTTGTGGTGTTAACCCGATTTCAGGGACGAGAACCAACGCTTGCTTACCCTGCTCCAAAACCGGTTTAATCAAATTAAGATAGACTTCCGTTTTGCCCGATCCCGTCACGCCTTGCAACAGATAGCAAGCAAAACCGCTTTGGCTATTCACGGTGGCAATGGCGATCGCCTGCTCTTGATTGACTTGCGGTTTATCCACCTTAGCTTCAATGTGTTCAGGCCAAGGCTCAACGTATGGCGCTTGCTCTTTCACATCAATCCACTGCTTGTCGCGAAGGGCATTGAGTGTACTACTGATGACGCCTTCATCCAGCAACCTTTGATGAGATAACGGGCCCGCTTGCAATAACTTGATTACTTGTGCTTGCTTGATCGCTCGTCCAAACCCCTGCATAAGTTGGTTTCGTCCCAGCTCAGTCAAGCACCACTCTTTACTCACTGCAAACTCGGCCACCTTGCCTTTACGTAAAGCACTCGGTAAAGCATTGGCTAACGTTTCGCCAAGCGGGTATTGGTAAAACTGACTGCACCACTGAAGTAATGTGTACAGTTTATCTGGCCACAATGGTTGAGTATCCAATACTGATTGAATCGATTTTAACTGCGTGAGTGGAAAATCAGACTCTGACACCAAGGCCGTGACCACGCCCACTAGCGTTTGTCGCCGAAAAGGCACCAACACTCGCCCTCCAATTAATGGAAACAGGTGAGAGGGAATCAAATAGTCAAATTGCTTATCAAGAGGAACAGGTAAAGCAACACGAGCAATGGTTGGGCGCATAACTATCGTCAGCCGTCAAAAAGGAGCAGAAAGCACAGTCTACTGGATGATGCTAAGAAATTCGACTAACAAAAGTGGTGAAAATAGCGTCGAAACCTGTTGATCCTGTAGCGAGGATTCATTACTATATCGCGCCTTAAAGATGCGTAGTATCTTACTGGCATCTGAACAGTATCATTAACATTACGTGTGGTGTCCGGCAATGATTCGGATAGCGACACGGCCTACATTTGAGGTTATCCCATGAAAGCTGGTATCCACCCAGAATATAAAGAAGTTAGCGCAACTTGCTCTTGCGGCAACGCTTTCACTTTCCAATCAACTCTTGGTAAAGAAAGCATCTATCTTGACGTTTGTGACAAATGCCACCCATTCTATACTGGTAAACAACGTATCGTTGATACTGGTGGCCGTGTTGATCGCTTTAACAAACGTTTTGGCGCACTATCAAGTAAAAAGTAATCGCCAAGCAAAAAGTAATCGCGAGTTTAAGCAAAGATTACCCAAGGACGCTACGGCGTCCTTTTTGTTTGTTTTGTAGCGCGGGTTCTTATGCCATGGGCTCCCTTTCCGCCGCCACCGATTGCCAGATACCACAACGAATATAGCGGGTAAGCTGGTCTTATCAGATTAAATCAAACCAGCTTTGCTCGGTTTAAGCACAATCCTACCTAGGCAGTTTGTCTGACATCCTTTAGAATGAGTCGTTCGTTAACAAAACCATAAGAGAACCTCCCTATGTCAGAAGACCAGCAAGACCTTTCTCCAGAAGATGCATTTCGCCAAAGCGCCCTTGATTATCACGCGTTCCCAACGCCGGGAAAAATTGCGATTGCTTTAACTAAGCCAGCCGATTCGGCTGCCGACCTTGCGCTGGCTTACAGTCCAGGTGTTGCTGAACCTGTCCGTGAAATTGCACAGAATGCTGACAATGTCTACAAATACACCGGGAAAGGCAATATGGTTGCCGTCATTTCGAATGGCACCGCCATCTTAGGATTAGGAAACCTTGGCCCAATGGCTTCCAAACCCGTTATGGAAGGGAAAGCGCTCCTGTTTAAGCGTTTTGCTAATCTTGATTCGATTGATATTGAAGTCAAACACCGCACCATTGATGAATTTGTCGATACTGTCGCCAATATCGCCGACTCTTTTGGTGGTATCAACTTAGAAGATATTAAAGCACCAGACTGCTTTGAAATCGAACGTCGCCTAATCGAACGCTGTGACGTGCCCGTATTTCATGATGATCAACACGGAACCGCGATTGTGACCGCAGCAGGCATGCTCAATGCCATTGAACTGCAAGGGAAACAACTCAAAGATTGCATTATTGTCTGCTTAGGGGCTGGCGCAGCGGCTGTTGCTTGTATGGAGCTACTGATTAAATGTGGTGCAATGCGTGAAAAAATTTATATGTTGGATCGCAAAGGAGTGATTCATACTCGCCGAGACGATCTCAATCAATATAAAGCCTTATTTGCCAACAACACTGATAAACGGACTCTGGAAGATGTGATTGCGGGTGCCGATTTATTCCTTGGCGTATCTGGCCCGAATTTACTGCCACCTGAAGCATTAAAATTAATGGCAGACAACCCCGTCATCTTTGCTTGTTCTAACCCAGATCCAGAAATTAAACCGCAATTAGCCCATCAAGTTCGCGATGATTTGATCATGGGTACCGGCCGCAGTGATTATCCAAACCAAGTGAATAACGTACTCTGCTTCCCGTTCATTTTCCGAGGTGCACTGGATGTACGAGCCAGCGAGATTAATGATGAGATGAAATTAGCGGCTGTGGAGGCCATTCGTCAATTAGCCAAAGAACCTGTACCAGACGCAGTCCTACAAGCGGCGGGAGTCAAAAAACTCAGCTTTGGTGCTGAATACATCATTCCTAAACCCATGGATCCACGTTTATTGTCTCGCGTAGCAAGAGCCGTTGCACAAGCCGCCATCGATTCCGGTGTGGCCCGCATCGCAATGCCAGAAAACTATATGCAAGACTAAAACTATCTGCAAGACTAAAACTGAACTGGATCTTCTGACTACAATAAAAAACCTAGCGCTGCTAGGTTTTTTATTGTGAGTGGTTTATTCGTCATAGGCTTCAAATTCAATCCCCATCGCGGTCATTAATGCTTTAGCTTCAGTGGGAATATCATCTGGACGATCTTTTCGCAAGTCTTCATCAGTGGGCAGCGGCTGACCTGTGTAGGCATGCAAAAAAGCTTCACACAACAATTCACTGTTAGTTGCATGGCGCAAGTTATTGATTTGACGTCGAGTACGTTCATCAGTGAGGACTTTCAATACCTTTAGTGGAATTGATACCGTAATTTTTTTTACCTGTTCACTTTTTTTTCCATGCTCAGCATATGGGCTAATATACTCGCCATTCCAGTCTGCCATTGCGCACCTTCGTTGTTTGAATTCGAATCTAAATAATCAAAGACCCTAATTTTAGCGGGATTTACCGCCATAAGCAAAGACATATAGACATCTAGAAGTGTTGACGTCTCATTTAGTGATGAGTAAAGTGTCAACTTATCTAAAAGATCAAATAGCGTTATTTATCGTCATCAGTGTGATGATAGGTTGTGTGAATGAACCTATTCATTCCAATATCGGACGATCATCAGGAAAGGAAATCGTTATGACCACTCGTCAGTCAGCCACCATTGCCGCTCGAACCGGTATTGAATCAGATACTCAATACCATGCTGTTGTTCCCCCCATTTATTTATCAACTAACTATGGATTTCCTGCTTTTGGTGAAGTCCCCACCTATGACTATACACGCTCGGGTAACCCAAATCGAGGGCTACTTGAACAGGCCTTATCTGAATTAGAAGGGGGAGAAGGGGCCATTGTGACCAACTGTGGAACCTCCGCCATTAACCTGTGGATCTCCACCTTTCTAACCCCTAAAGAGTGGATTATTGCACCCCATGATTGCTATGGCGGCACCTATCGACTGCTCAATTCCAGAGCGAAAAAAGGGGATTTCAAGGTGCTATTTATCGACCAATCCGATCCGCAAGCTTTAGCGGATGCGTTCGCTCTCAAACCTAAACTGCTACTCATCGAAACACCATCAAATCCACTCGTTCGCGTGGTTGATATTGCCGACATTTGTCAACAAGCCAAAGCCGTGGGCACACTGATTGCCGTCGACAATACTTTTCTTACACCGATTTATCAAAAACCACTAACCTTAGGGGCTGATTTTGTCATTCACTCCACCACCAAGTATCTGAATGGTCATTCTGATGTGATTGGTGGTGCTATTATCAGTAAAACCAGCCCGCATGCAGAAGAGCTAGCATGGTGGGGTAACTGCCTCGGTTCTACCGGCACCCCGTTTGATAGTTACATGACACTTAGGGGGCTACGTACTTTAGCAGCCAGAATGCGTGGACATGAAGAAAGTGCGCAACGTATTTTAACTTATCTACAAAGTCAGCCTTTAGTGGCCACCATTTATCATCCCAGTTTAACCTCTCACCCTGGCCATACTATCGCTAAACAGCAACAAACTGGCTTTGGTTCAATGCTCAGTTTTGATTTTGCAGGCTCATTTGCTCAACTCAAAGCTTTTGTCGGTCACCTTGCTCTTTTCTCGTTAGCTGAATCATTAGGCGGGGTAGAAAGTTTAGTCTGTCATCCTGCCTCCATGACCCATCGCGCAATGGGGGAAGAGGCGTTAGCAAAAGCGGGCGTTTCAGAACAATTATTACGTTTATCCGTTGGCCTAGAAGAGGTGACAGACTTAATTGCGGATCTCGATCAAGCCTTTAAAAAAGTACAGGAGAGCTGTTAATGGAGAGACAACTGCATAAATTTGGAGGAAGTAGCCTCGCCGATGCCGCTTGCTACCAAAAAGTGATCGGGATTCTGAAAAGCTATTCACAAGCAGAAGATCTGATTGTCGTCTCCGCGGCAGGAAAAACGACCAATCACCTCATCGCTTTTTTAGAACAACGAGCAACCGATGGCCGTATCGCTCATGAATTATTACAGTCATTACGTCAATACCAAAGTCAACTGATTGAAGCTCTATTACCCGATAATAGGGCCGCCATATTACTAGAAAAACTCAATGATGAGTGTTCAGCACTCAGTGAATTGCCTACGCCACTGTCTAGTGCTGAGCGCGCTGCCGTACTTGGCCATGGTGAAGTGTGGTCTGCACGCTTGCTGGCTGCTTTACTCAATGATCAACAGCTTCCAGCGGTAGCTCTGGATGCACGCGATTTTTTGCGAGCAGAAAACGGCCCACAGCCAGAAGTCGACCGTGCACGCTCCTACCCCTTGCTAAAAGAAGCATTAATACAACAGACACAGCAACGAATCGTGATTACTGGGTTTATGGCACGTAATCATCAAGGTGAAACGGTACTGCTGGGGCGAAATGGTTCCGATTACTCCGCAACGGTCATTGGTGCTTTAGCTGGCGTTTCCCGCGTGACCATTTGGAGCGATGTCGCAGGCGTATATAGCGCCGATCCTCGAATCGTGGACAATGCTTGCTTGTTACCATTACTGCGTTTGGATGAAGCCAATGAATTGGCACGGCTAGCAGCGCCCGTTTTACATAGCCGAACCTTACAGCCGGTTGCACAAAGCACCATGGATTTATATTTACGTTGTACTCATCAACCTGAATCAGGCTCGACACGCATTGAACGTATTTTAGCATCTGGACGCGGCGCAAAAATTATAACCTCATTAGATGATGTATTACTGATTGAGTTGTCATTACCATCAGGACAAGACTTTCAACGTCTACAACAAGATATTCAATCACGCCTACAGCGCGCTCAACTCGAACCTCTTGCCTTTGAAATTCAAGCCGACCAGCAGCAACTTCGCCTTGCCTATACTCGTGAAGTCGCCAGTGAAGTGTTCACCTATTTACAAGATTCCGCTCTCGCGGCAGAAAGTAAACTCAAAGAAGGATATTGCTTATTGGCTGCGGTTGGCGCGGGTGTGACCCGTAATGCTCAACACAACTTTGGATTTTATCAACAACTTAAAAATGCACCGGTCGAATTTATCTGCCCTGCCGAATCAGAACTTAGCTTAGTCGCAATACTACGCCACACCCCGCTAAATCAACGTGTGATTGAACTACATAATCAACTATTCCAAGCTCAGAAACGCGTTGCGATTGCACTATGCGGTAAAGGCAATATAGGATCGAGCTGGTTAAAGCTATTTACAAAACAAAAAAACGCACTGGAAAAACGCTACGGCATGAATTTCGAACTAGTCGCCGTCATTGATAGCCAAACCTATTGGTTTAATGAACAAGGAATAGATGCCCGTAAAGTCGATGATAATTATCAAGATGAAGCTCAACCTAATGATGGACAAACGTGGTTAACGCAGTTAGGTCGATTATCTGGCTATGATGATGTGATCGTGCTCGATGTCACCGCTAGTGAAGAACTTGCTTATCGATATTTAGAGATTGCTCAGCAAGGGTTGCATCTCATCTCAGCTAATAAAGTCGCGGGTTCCGCTAGTAGTGAATACTACCAGCAAGTCAAAGAAGCCTTTAGCAAAATTGGTCGCCACTGGCTTTATAATGCAACCGTCGGCGCAGGCTTGCCTATCAACCATACCGTACGGGATCTGCGGGAAAGTGGGGATGAAATCACCGCACTCTCAGGGATATTCTCCGGTACCCTTTCTTGGTTATTTCAACAGTATGACGGCACCATTCCATTCAATGAATTAGTTGACCTCGCTTGGCAGCAAGGCTTAACAGAACCCGATCCTCGACATGATCTGGACGGCTCAGACGTAATGCGTAAATTGGTTATTTTAGCGCGCGAATCAGGACTCAACATTGAACCACAACAAGTCAAAGTAGAATCACTGGTACCGGAAAACTTACAACGATTATCCTTGGACGACTTTCTCGATCAAAGCCAGCAATTGAATCTAAATTTAGCAGATCGTCTCACTCGCGCTCAGCGAGAAGACAAAGTGTTACGTTATGTGGCTAGGTTAGAGAAAAATGGCAAAGCGACCGTGGGTGTTGAAGCCTTAGATCAAGAACATCCTTTGGCAAATCTACGCCCTTGTGACAACATTTTTGCGATTGAAAGTCAGTGGTATCGAGATAACCCACTGGTCATTCGTGGCCCAGGAGCTGGGCGGGACGTCACCGCGGGAGCCATTCAATCCGATATCAATTTACTGGCCCGATTACTCTGACACGGCTCGCCTATCTACGTTTTCAGCTCACCCATCGTGGTGAGCTTTTTTGTATCAAACCAGAGTGATTATAAAAGCGACGACAGCCCGATCATAGTAGGCTAAATTATCTTACATTAGCCTCACAATATGATCGATTCACAAGTCGCTGAGACTTGAAATCCCTTCACCTTGAAGATGAAAAAACTTCATATGATGAATGTTGACATTAAAAACCATTCAAGAGATGCTACAGACATATGGACGTCTATACGTAAATAATACTTAGGTTAAGTATTCGCCGCAGGGAGAGAAAAATGGGATACACACACGCAAGTCATATCGATGCTCTAAATCAAAGCATTTCTGAAGTTTCAGATATTAATGTCTCTTTTGAATTTTTCCCACCCAGCACTCCCAAAATGGAAGAAACATTGTGGAATTCGGTGCATCGGCTAAAAAATCTTAACCCTAAATTTGTTTCTGTCACTTATGGTGCCAATTCTGGCGAACGTGACCGGACTCATTCGATTATTAAAGCCATTAAAGAACAAACAGGGCTGATTGCCGCACCACACTTAACCTGTATTGATGCCAGCCGCGATGAATTAATCACCATCGCTGATGACTATTGGCACAACGGTATTCAAAGTATCGTTGCACTACGAGGTGACATTCCTCTCGGTGGCGGTAAACCAGAGATGTATGCCGCTGATTTAGTGGCTTTGCTAAAATCTCGCCATGACTTTGATATTTCGGTGGCCGCTTTTCCAGAAGTTCATCCTGAAGCCAAAAGTGCTCAAGCCGATCTCCTTAACCTAAAACGTAAAGTCGAAGCCGGAGCAAATCGAGCCATTACTCAGTTCTTCTTCGATGTGGAAAGTTATTTACGCTTTCGTGATCGCTGTGTCGCCGCCGGCATTGATGTGGAAATTGTCCCGGGTATTTTACCCGTTTCTAATTTCAAGCAAGCCTCTCGCTTTGCTGCGCAAAATCATGTCAAAGTCCCGCAATGGATGGCAAAACAGTTTGATGGCTTGGATGACGATCCCGTGACTCGTCAACTGGTCGGCGCGAGCCAAGCGATCGATATGATCCGCATCCTGAGCCGTGAAGGCGTGAAAGATTTCCATTTTTATACTCTCAATCGTGCCGAGATGACTTATGCACTCTGTCATACCCTAGGGGTAAGACCTCGCTAAAAAATGGCGAGTGATAAAAAAACACGCCGATTCAAGTCGACGTGTTTTTTTATTGATTGAGCATGTAACCGCTAACGGCAGTATCCTTACTCAACCTCTTCCATTTTACCCAACAAGCTGCGAATACGCTCTTGCCACTGTGTGTGTTCTTGTTCCATTTGTTGTGCTTTCTGCTCTAGTGCTTCGCGGCTGGATTTTAGCTCATGCACCTCAGTCACTAGCTGCTGTTTTTCTTCTTTCAGCTCTTCGACTTCCATTTGCAGTAAAGCGATTGTATCAACCGCCGTTTGAATTTTTGCTTCTAGCTGTTCTAGTACTTCAAAAGACATGCTACTTACCCTTTCATTGATTCAGTTGAGTGAACAATCTTCACTTTATCGCTCCATTCTACTCAGCCGAGCGCAGAGAAACACTCACTATATTCGATCTAACTCATCATTTGGCTAAAAAAAACTCATAATTTTACTTGAGACTCACATTGCTACTTTTCTCTGATAAAAAAGCAGGCTAAATACGGGTTTTTATACCTGATTTTGATCCACTGCAACTCCCAAGCTTAGTAAATAGCAAACGTTTTCTTATTAGTGTGCTAAAATCCGCGCACATTTTTCCCTCTTTCAAATCTCAGCTTGGAGTGATCATGAAACGCGATTTAGCAATGGCCTTTTCTCGAGTAACTGAAGGTGCGGCATTAGCTGGTTATAAATGGCTTGGCCGTGGTGATAAAAATAGCGCTGATGGCGCTGCCGTTGAAGTCATGCGAACGTTATTAAATAAAGTCGACATTAAAGGTGAAATCGTTATTGGAGAGGGCGAAATTGACGAAGCCCCAATGCTCTATATCGGTGAGAAAGTCGGGTTAGGTGGCGATGAAGTGGATATCGCGGTCGATCCCATCGAAGGGACCCGCATGACGGCGATGGGACAATCCAACGCTTTAGCCGTGCTTGCGGTCGGAGAAAAAGATAGCTTTTTAAAAGCCCCTGATATGTATATGGAAAAATTAGTGGTTGGCCCTGGTGCTAAAGGCTGTATTGATTTAACTAAGCCATTAGTTGAAAACCTGACCAATATTGCTAGCGTCTTAAATAAACCACTCAATCAACTCACCGTGATTACTTTAGCAAAACCTCGCCATGATCAAGTGATCAACGAAATGCAGCAAATGGGGGTGCGCGTCTTTGCCGTTCCCGATGGTGATGTTGCTGCCTCTATCCTTACCTGCATGCCAGACAGCGAAGTTGATGCCATGTACTGTATCGGAGGGGCTCCTGAGGGCGTCGTCTCTGCTGCAGCGATCCGTGCTTTAGATGGCGATATGCAAGGTCGCCTTTTACCTCGTCATCAAGTGAAAGGAGAAACAGAAGATAACCGCATTTGGGGTGCGAAAGAACTGGCTCGCTGCCAAGCAATGGGGGTAGAAGCCAATAAAGTTCTCGCCCTAGAAGAGATGGCACGCAGTGATAATGTGATTTTTTCCGCCACCGGCATCACCAAAGGGGATCTACTAGAAGGCATCACTCGCCAAGGCAATATAGCCACCACTGAAACACTATTGATTCGTGGCCGCTGTCGTACGATTCGTCGAATTAAATCCACCCACTATTTAGAACGCAAAGATCCTGAAGTGCGAGAAATTATTTTATAACCGAATGGCGTTAACTCACTCCGATAAAAAAAGACCGCCTGAGCGGTCTTTTTATAAGTCATCACAAATCAAGCGAGAACTTAAAATAGCTCTTCTGCGACTTTGAATAGATCTTGACGCACAGGGCGTTTCATCGTTTCAATCGCTTCAATGATGTCATGGTGAACCAACTCTTCTTTTTGGATACCGACACAACGGCCACCGTAACCTTCTAGTAAGAGATGCACCGCGTAGTTCCCCATGCGGGAAGCTAAAATACGGTCAAATGCGGTTGGTCGCCCGCCACGTTGAATATGGCCCAAAACCGTTGCCCGAGTTTCACGTCCGGTTGCTTTTTCAATTTCTTTTGCCAACTGGCTGGCATCGGTCATGAGCTCAGTCAATGCAATGATTGCATGCTTTTTGCCTTTAGATATTCCATCTTGAATATTAGAAATCAATTCCTCCATATCCAAACCAGTTTCAGGCGTAATCACATACTCACAGCCACCGGCAATCGCAGACATCAGCGTCAGATCACCACAGTGACGGCCCATGATTTCTACAATTGAGATACGCTGGTGAGAAGAGGAGGTATCACGCAGACGATCAATCGCATCAATAACGGTGTTAATCGCAGAAAGGTAACCAATGGTGTAATCGGTTCCGGCAATATCGTTATCGATCGTGCCCGGTACACCGACACAAGGGAAACCCATTTCAGTCAGTTTTTTGGCTCCCATGTAAGAGCCGTCACCACCGATTACCACAAGAGCATCGATGTTATGTTTCTTTAAGTTCTCAATCGCCTTTTTACGCACTTCTTCATCACGAAATTCAGGGAAACGAGCCGATCCAAGAAAGGTTCCCCCTTTATTGATCACGTCAGAAACACTGTAGCGGTCTAGTTGTTTGATATTATCTTGGTATAAACCCAAATAGCCATCATAAATACCATAAACACCTAAGCCAGCACCTAATGCGGTACGGACAACGCCGCGAATTGCAGCATTCATGCCTGGTGCATCACCACCACTTGTCAAAACACCGATATTCTTAATCATGCTCACCCTCGATTTTTTGAGAATTTAATACTCATTTTTAACGTTGCTCACTAACGAAAAAGAGCAACAAAATCTGTTTAAATTATCTGTTATGTTACCTTGCCCAAGCAGGAATACTACTGTTATTTGAGCGTATTTTGTAACTTTACTACTTCTGTAAGAGTATTACAGCTTTACCCGATAGCTTTGTTGATTCATATCAGGATCACGTTTTTTAGTTGTATTGGGTAAAAGATAGTCAAACTCAACTCATCTTTCCTTACCAAGCATGATGTTTTTGTTTTTTCTCCGCCCCAAATACGACGGAATAAGGATCCTGATGGATCAAGACATCTGCACCGGGAAACGTTTGGCACAATTTATCTTCAACTTGATCGGAAATATGATGCGCCTCAATCAATGGAATTTGATCTTCCAACTCAAGATGTAACTGAATGAAGCGAATCGGCCCGGCCATTCGCGTGCGTAATTGATGCACGCCCAGCACCCCGTCTACCGACAATGAAACAGCTTGAATCTGGGCTAATTCTTCATCAGGTAACTTTCTATCCAATAACGTTTGTACCGCCTGATACGCCATATGAAAGGCACTGTAAAGAATGTAAATACCGATGCCAATAGCAAAAATAGCATCCGCTTGTTTGAAACCAAACCAGCTTAAACCTAATGCCACAATAATGGCCGCGTTCATATAGAGATCGGTTTGGTAATGCAGTGAATCGGCGGCAATCGCTTGGCTGGCGGTTTTTTTCACCACGTAGCGCTGAAACATCACTAAAGCAAAGGTAACGAGCATGGCGAACACACTGACATAAATACCGTATTCAGGCGACTGTAATTCATGCGGCCGGAAAAAACGCTCAACACCGTTCAAAATTAAGAAACAGGCGGAGCCAGAGATAAACATCGCTTGCGCTAAAGCCGCCAAGGACTCGGCCTTACCGTGACCAAAAGTATGCTCCCGATCGGCCGGTTGTAAGGCATAACGAACCACGATTAAATTAACGACGGAAGCGGCAATGTCCAATAACGAATCAACCACTGACGCCAATAAACTCACCGAGCCTGTCACCCACCAAGCGGCTATTTTCACTAGCAATAAAAAACTAGCAACCAAGGTTGCCGTCCAAGCAGCAAGTGTGACTAGACGCGCATATTCCTTTTTCATTACCGATCACCGTTACGTTACGAGAGATATAAGAGACAAAGAATTAATTATACACATGAAGGGGCGATCAGCGGCAGATTTCATGCTCAGTAATAAGGCGCATAACAGACAAAAAAACCAAGAAGAATACCAGCAACCATAAAGCGTCATTGAACGCTACAAAAACCAAAAGCAGCACATTCAGCGCTGCTTTTGTTGCCGTCAAGTCAGTGTTAAGCGCAATTAAAAACGCCCCTTACCTCTTGAACCATCATGATGTCCGCGAGGCCGATCATTGTTTGCTCTTGGATTTTGCTGCCAGTTTTCATCCATGCATGTTTGCTGTAATGTTTGTAATTTGTCTTTCTGCTCATCCGTAAGAATACTCATCATCTGGTGGCGATTTTTAATCCTATCGACCCGATGCTCTATGTGTATATCGACCATCTGTTTTGCCAATTCAGTTGCCGCAGCTTGATCAAAATCAGCGGCAAGCATCAATTGACGCTCTTGCTCACGTAACGAACGCATTGCATCACGAGGGCCAGATGTACGCTTTTCTTGCATGATTTGACGATGTTGCTCACGCAGAGCGTTTATTTGACTTTGTTGCTCTGGCGTTAACTGAAGTTCTCTCGCCATCGTACGCTCATGGTGCATGCCACACAGACCATCGTGATTCGGTTTTCCTTTACCACCGCCATATGCGAAAACACTCGCAGAACCCAGAGTTAAAGGTAAGACCATTGCCGTCAACACCCATTTTTTTGTCATATTCATCATCATGTCCTCTCTATGAAGGTTACCGCCCAGCTTCTGCGATAACTAAAGTCTGGTACGATAAGAAAATCTGCCTACGCAGTGCTTAACTTGATCATAGGCTCTGGTAAGTAAAGTGGTGTTTAGCGTGAGTAAAGAATCGTAAAGAGTAAACTCTCTGCTGCTGCTTTGTTTACTTTCACAGTAAACTATCACTAACCTGATGTGAATGAAGAGGCATTTATGGCACATATTCTTCTGATTGATGATGATACAGAACTGACCAGCTTGCTCAAAGAAGTGCTGAGTTATGAAGGGTTTGAAGTCTCAGAGGCCAATGATGGGTTATCTGGGCTTGAAGCTCTAAATGAGCATGTTGACCTGATTTTACTGGATGTCATGATGCCCAAATTAAATGGCATGGAAACGCTGAAAAAACTCAGGGAGCAATGGCAAACACCAGTTTTGATGCTGACAGCAAAGGGAGAGGAGATCGATCGAGTGATCGGTTTAGAACTTGGTGCCGACGATTACCTGCCTAAGCCTTTTAGTGATCGAGAACTTCTCGCTCGTATCCGTGCGATTTTACGTCGCACACAAAGCCATTTAGCGAATAAATCGCTTGATGTTATCGAATGCCAAGACATCCAACTCTATCCCGGTAAACAAGAAGCCTACTGCCAAGGCCAACTGTTAGACTTAACCAGTACCGAATTTGCTTTGCTGGCTCATTTTGTGCAAAACCCAGGAGAAACATTGACCAAAGAAGCACTTAGCCTCGATGTATTAGGTAAACGACTCGCCGCCTTTGATCGAGCCATTGATATGCATGTTTCTAATTTACGAAAAAAATTACCGGCTCGATCCGATAACAAACCACGGATCAAAACCTTACGGGGTCGTGGCTACTTAATGGTTCAGGAGGATTAATGCGTCTTCCTAAAATCAATAACTTATACGGACGTATTTTTGCTATTTTCTGGCTAACCATGTTATTGGTGATTATCGCAGTGCTGTCTCTCCCACATCTCGATCCGAGAAAATCCCGAGATTTGCCCGCAAATAGCCACCAACGCATGCTCGATTATAAACGCAATATTGAAGATCGATTTAGTAAGCAAACTCAATTATCCAGTATCATTGCTCAGTTGGAAGCAATGGGACATATGCATAATGACACCCGCCCTCGTTTTTTTATCGCCGATCAAGAGGGAAATATACTCACCACTAAACGGCATGAAGATTTTAAACTCAAAGCACTCAGAAATTTCACCACCAGTATCGAATCCATTAACAAACCTCAACAACGTTTATATGGACGCTATATGATCTCAGGCCCGGTGCCCATTCATCTCGCTCAACAAGATTTATTACTGTATATCGGTTTACGCTGGGATGAGCCACCGCCCTTCTTATTACGCTTATTTGACAAACCCTTGCATCTTTTACTGTCGGTCATGCTAGTCAGTACGCCATTATTACTCTGGCTCGCTTGGGCACTCAGTCAACCAGCCCAACGGCTTGCCTCGGCGGCACAGCGAGTCGCAAGGGGAGAATTTGTGGTTGACCCTAATCTAGAAAGAGGCACCACAGAATTTCGTCAAGCAGGGCGTAGTTTTAATCAGATGGTTGAAGCCGTCAATCTGATGATTTCTGGCCAACAACGTTTATTGTCAGATATCTCCCACGAATTGCGTTCACCACTCACTCGCCTGCGCATGGCCAATGCCTTAGCCACTCGAAAGCAAGGACAAAGTAGTGAATTAGAACGAATCGATACCGAAGCTCAGCGGTTAGAGCGTATGATTGGTGAGCTACTCACGCTCTCACGCATGCAAACCAATAGCCATCTTAGTCGAGAGATTCAACCATTAAGCAGTTTATGGGAGGCGATCCTAGAGGATGCACAGTTTGAAGCGGAACAAATGCACAAAACGCTGATTCGTGATCCGATTCCAGAACGGTACATTTCAGGTAATCCCAAACTCTTAATGAGCGCTTTGGATAACGTGGTTCGAAATGCAATTACTTATGGTACTGATCATATTGAAGTACGCTTTATCGCCGAGCCTCATCAACTCACTATCACCGTCGAAGATAATGGCTCCGGCGTTCCCGAGCATGAATTAAATGATATTTTCCGACCGTTCTATCGCGTTTCAACCGCTCGTGACCGACACAGTGGGGGAACCGGATTAGGGCTAGCGATTACAGAAAGTGCGATTCGCCAACACAGTGGCCAAGTGATCGCCAGCCGTAGCTCATTAGGCGGGCTAAAAGTACAAGTCACGTTACCGATCCAGCCTTGAGTCAGGTATACTCAGCGACTCCATTGAAAAAAGTAGCCCACTATGTTTGACATTGCTCTTTATGAACCAGAAATTGCCCCCAATACTGGGAACATCATCCGTTTATCGGCGAACTGTGGGGCAAACTTGCATCTAATTGAGCCATTAGGCTTTGATTTAGAAGAGAAAAAAGTTCGCCGTGCTGGGTTGGACTATCATGATTTAGCGCGAGTCACGCGTCATAAAAATTATCAAGCTTTTCTCGATTATTTAGCCACTCGTGGCCATTATCGTATTTTTGCTTGTACCACCAAGACCACTGGCCATCATGTTGATGCACAATTTCAAGCTGGCGATGTATTGCTATTTGGCCCAGAAACACGAGGACTACCAGCCGATCTGATTGAAAGTTTGCCTATGGCTCAGCGCATCCGCATTCCGATGATGCCAGAAGCTCGTAGCCTTAACTTGTCTAATGCGGTCGCTATCATTGCTTTTGAAGCTTGGCGACAAATGGGATTTAACGGTGCTCAATAACGCAGCGCTTAGATGACTCTCACTCACCATTAAACGCCCGTTAAAACAGACCAAAACAAAAACTAACGAAAAGCAAAAAGGTCGCCTAAGCGACCTTTTATATATTCTGATAAGTATCAGTCTATTATAGAGTTACAACTTGAGCAGCTTGTAAACCTTTTTGACCGTTTTCAACGATAAACGATACTTTTTGACCTTCGATAAGCGTTTTAAAGCCTTCAGAAGCGATAGCATTGAAATGTACGAATACATCTGCGCCACCGTTGTCTTGAGATAGGAAACCAAAACCTTTAGTTTCGTTAAACCATTTTACTGTACCAGTTGCTTGATTAGACATAATTTGTCCCTTAATTTATAAAATTCATTGAATGATGCGCTGATGCGCCAATTCGCTTTAGCATGAATTATTTAATGTAACGAATCAGGTAAGGGAAATATTAGGACAACAACTTTTACGATGGGATACTAAGAATTTACTTTTACTTTTGATTTCATTAATAACTCTTAACTCTAGAGCCAGGACACTATAGGGTTTTATTCGATAATAAGCAATCGTTTTATTCCAAAACTGAAAAATAATTCTCCATACTTTAGCTAACGCAGAGGCCAGCGACACGCTATTAACTAGTTAAGTCGAGGTGACTAGTTAAGTCGAGGTGACTAGTTAAGTCGAGGCGGCGCATCGTGATCATCATCGTCATTTTTACGTTCAAACTCCCCATCAAAAGTATCGCCGTGTGACGTGCTATGACCGTCAAACGTTGAACTGCTGCTATAAAACGTTGCACCGCCCATGGAGTGAACCACCAGCTTACCCATTAAATAATTTGCCAAGTAAGCGCGCGGAACGGGTAGCAACAAAAGTAACCCGAGAAAATCGGTCACAAAGCCCGGCGTGAGTAATAATATACCGGCCACGGCCAACATAACCCCTTCCATGATCTGCAGAGCAGGCAACTCACCCTGCTGCATTCGTCTCTGCACCGCTGCCAACGTTAATATCCCCTGACTACGAACCAATGATGCGCCAACGATCGCAGTTAATACCACAAATGCTATTGTCGGCCATAGCCCGATAAAGCTCCCCAACTGAATAAATACAGCGATTTCGATAATCGGCACCGTTATAAAGGCAACCAAAAAAATAGCAAACACACTCGCTCCTTAACTTACACAGCTTATCGCTCAACAGACCCTAACAACGAGCGCTTCACGTAACAGATAAACCATAGCTAACCGTTGGTCTTATAATTCTCACTCACGGTAACGTGATGAAAAAAAGACTGCAACTTCTCCGCCTTATTTCTCACATTTTAGTTAGACATTTAGGGCCAAAAAACGAATTCTGCTTAAGGAGAATCATTCCTATTTCCCGCCAATTCGTAGACGTTTACTTCTTTTTCTACCTAGATTGAGATCGCCGTGTGATATCCGGTAAATCTTTTCATATCATTGGTAAAAAAGGTGATCCACTTCCTGTTTTTTATATATCACTCAAGTATTATGCCCGGAGAAGTCAGGACAGATTTTTCAGCCCCAAATTCTGATGAATGGATTCTTAAGGCAGATGTGGCTAAGCATTATCAATCTAAAGTTAGAATTATTATCTTAAGGATCCTGTTATGGCTACCCTATCCGATGCCCCTATCAACACCCCGAAAGCAACCCGAATCGAAGAAGATTTACTCGGTCAGCGCCATGTTCCCGCTGATGCTTATTACGGTATTCACACATTACGTGCGATTGAAAACTTCAATATCTCTAATGTTACCATTTCTGATGTCCCTGAATTTGTTCGCGGCATGATTATGACTAAAAAAGCAGCCGCGCTGGCAAACAAAGAGTTAGGCGTCATTCCGAAAGAGGTAGCGAACTACATCATCCAAGCTTGTGATCTAATTTTAGAGACCGGTAAATGCATGGATCAATTCCCATCCGACGTATTCCAAGGTGGCGCAGGCACTTCTGTCAATATGAATACTAACGAAGTAATTGCCAACGTCGCACTCGAGCTAATGGGGAAAGAAAAAGGTCAATACGAATTCATTAACCCAAATGATCACGTGAATAAAAGTCAGTCCACCAACTGTGCTTACCCAACCGGCTTCCGCATTGCTGTGTATAACAGCGTACTTAAACTGATTGAATCAGTTGAATATATTAAAGGGGCTTTTGAACTCAAAGCCGAAGAGTACAAAGAGATACTCAAAATGGGCCGCACCCAATTGCAAGATGCGGTTCCCATGACCGTGGGTCAAGAATTCCACGCTTGGGCAGTGACGCTCAACGAAGAAATTCGCGCCCTGCAATATACCTCAAAACTGTTGCTTGAAATTAACTTAGGTGCCACAGCCATTGGTACTGGGTTAAACACCGCTCCAGGTTATCAAGCAGCCGCAGTTAAGCACTTAGCGGAAGTGACTGGCCTTGAAGTGGTTGCAGCAGAAGACTTGATCGAAGCAACCTCTGACTGCGGTGCGTATGTCATGACCCATGGCGCACTGAAACGCTTGGCGATGAAACTGTCTAAGATCTGTAACGACTTACGACTACTTTCTTCTGGCCCTCGTGCGGGCTTAAATGAAATTAACCTGCCTGAATTGCAAGCCGGCTCTTCTATTATGCCAGCGAAAGTAAACCCCGTGATTCCTGAAGTGGTTAACCAAGTGTGCTTTAAAGTATTTGGTAACGACAATACCATCACCTATGCAGCTGAAGCGGGCCAGTTACAACTTAACGTTATGGAACCGGTTATCGCACAAGCGATGTTTGAATCGATTTCTCTGCTTTCTAATGCTTGCGTTAACTTACGCGATAAGTGTATCGATGGTATTACGGTCAATAAAGAGATCTGTGAGAATTACGTCTTTAACTCTATCGGGATTGTCACTTATCTAAACCCTTATATTGGTCACCATGAAGGTGATATTGTCGGTAAAATCTGCGCCGAAACAGGAAAAAGCGTTCGAGAAGTGGTACTTGAACGCGGTCTGCTCAGTGCTGAAGAGTTGGATGATATTTTCTCCGTTGAGAATTTAATGCATCCTCAATATAAGGCAAAACGCTACGAATAGTAGCAACGTATTGATGAAGGCTCTGATTAACAGAGCCTTCTTACTTTCTGACGGTCAAAAAATGGAAAAAACTTATTCTATGTCATGGCATAATCATTTTTTTTATTTTCTGTCGTTAATGAGTTTCCCTTAGCTAATGTGATGAGTTCGCTCATTTGACCGACAGCAAAAGGGAGTTAGGAATGATTAATAATCTTTAGGAGTATAAGATGTTTATAATTGAGTTCCTTATCGTATTAGGATGTATCCTAATTGGTGCAAGGATTGGTGGTATTGGACTTGGTGTGATGGGGGGGATCGGCCTTGCGATACTGAGCTTCGGCTTTGGCATGCATCCAACCAGCCCCCCTATCGATGTTATGTTAATGATTATGGCCGTTGTTGCCGCAGCTGCTTCTATGCAAGCGGCCGGTGGTCTTGACTACTTAATCAAAATCGCCAGCAATATTTTGCGCAAAAACCCTCGCCAAATCACGTTTATCGCACCTTTAGTCACCTACTTCTTTACGATGATGGCTGGTACTGGGCATGTGGCATACTCAGTACTCCCTGTGATTGCTGAAGTCAGCCGTCGTAGTGGCATTCGTCCAGAACGCCCATTGGGTATGGCGGTTATCGCCTCTCAGTTTGCCATTGTGGCTAGCCCGATTGCTGCCGCGGTGGTTGCTCTCGTGGCATTTTTAGAACCACAAGGTATCACTCTAGGTGATGTACTGATGGTCACCATTCCAAGTACTTTTCTTGGTTTGGCTTGCGCTTGTATCTTTGTCAATAAAATTGGTAAAGAACTGAAAGATGATCCTGAGTATCAACGTCGTCTACAAGATCCTGAATTCCGCGCAGAAATGGAGCAAGAGGTTGAAGTCGAAGATATTGTCATTACGCCTCAAGCGAAAAAATCTGTCTCTCTCTTCTTATTTGGTGCCATTATCGTCGTATTCATGGGCGCAATCCCAAGCTTACGTCCCCATTTTGATGGTTCACCAATGGGGATGGCCCATACAATCGAAATCGTCATGCTATCGATTGCGGCACTGATCATCTTAACCTGTAAGCCTGATGGCAATGCGATTAGCCAAGGTTCGGTGTTCCATGCCGGGATGCGTGCCATTGTCGCTATCTTCGGTATTGCTTGGTTGGGGGACACCTTTATTGCCGGTCACAGTGATATGGTAAAAGAAGCCGTTTCAGGCTTGGTTGAAGTCGCACCATGGACGTTTGCCTTCGCCCTATTTGCGCTTTCTGTGATGGTAAACAGTCAAGGCGCAACAACGGCAGTATTGGTGCCGGTAGCGATTACTCTTGGCCTACCACCAGCGATCATCATTGCGGTATTTGTGGCAGTTAATGGTTACTTCTTTATTCCAAACTACGGCCCCATCATTGCGTCGATTGACTTCGACCGCACGGGAACAACACGGATTGGTAAGTACATCTTTAACCACAGCTTTATGTTACCGGGCTTATTGAGCATGGTATTTAGTATTGGTTTTGGTCTACTTCTAGCCAATATTTTGCTCTAATCAGCGCGTAACGAATCAAAAAGCCGCGAGGGTAACCCTCGCGGCTTTTTAATGTCTGACAGAAATGGATTAAACCATTAAGCCGCGTTAGCTTGTGTGATCACTTGCAACGGTAAATGCAAACTGGGTTGAACAAATTCTTGCTGCGCGGCAATGGTTTGCAACTCCCATTCTTTCGCTTGATAGGTGGCCGCCAAAACGCCGTAGCAAGCATCATGGCAGTGCTGAAATGCTTGTTTTGCTCCCCAGCCTTTAACTAAACCAGCGGTGAACAGCGCGGAGATTAAATCCCCAACCCCAACGGGCGCTCGGTCAAATTCAAATTGAGGCCGTTGGGCTAAATAGACCCCGTCTTGAGTCGCTAACAACATATGGAACTCGGTGTCAGATAAACAGTATAAATGCTTCACCAATACCATTTTCGGCCCTTTACTGAGGGCTTTTTGGCAAGCCAGTAGCGCATCATCTAATGTTTGAATCTCCATCTCAGCAAACTGGCTTAATTCAAATTGATTCGGCACGATAACATCAGCCAACGGCATCAAACGAGTTAACAGATAGTCACTGATACCCGGAGCCACAATGCAGCCTTTGTCTGGAGCAGACATCACCGGGTCGCAGATGTATAGCGCTTCGGCATTGGCTTGCTTCACCTTGTTGACCGTTTCTTCAACCGCCAAACACTGTTCCGCACTGCCTTGATAACCCGTCAGAACAGCTTGGCATTTTTCTAACGCTCCAATGTTGGCTAACCCGCGTACCAGCTCTCGAATATCCTCTGCGGCAAAAGCTCGTCCAGTCCAACCTTGAGGGTATTGAGTATGGTTAGAAAATTGGACCGTATGAATGGGCCACACTTCAAATCCCATCCGTTGCATAGGAAAAACAGCACTGCTGTTACCCGCATGGCCAAAAGAGACGTGTGACTGGATAGTAAGGATACCTTGCATCGTTCCTAACCTTTTGTTATCAAGTTCAAAGACAGCGACTGCGTCAATCGCAAAGCAAATAGTGTATCTGACAATCTTGTATTGTCTAAATTATTTGTAAGAAAATATTAAGATAATTCACTTACTGTATCTTCAACAAGAGCTCGTATATAGTAGCGTTTTCGATTAACTCATATGTTGTGATAATGCGCCTGTTTCTTGCTCTCTTATTACTCTTAACGTCCGTCACTAGTTCGCCGCTATTCGCTGCATTTGAGACGAAAAGTGGCTTCGATTTTAACCCGCAAAACCGGTTTGTTTCCGTTGATAGCGCCTTTCCATTCGCCTTTTTCCAGCAAAATGATCAATTATTTCTCGATTGGCAAGTCAAGGAAGGTTATTACCTCTACCAAGATAAATTGTCTATTCACGTCGAGAAAGCACAACTCGGCGAATACACGTTACCTGACGGCTTACCTTATCAAGATGAATTTTTTGGCAAGGTGACTATTTATGATGCGCCACTCTCGCTGGTGTTACCCTTAAATAGCTATCAACCCGGTGCGCAATTAATTGTCGAATATCAAGGCTGTGCCAAGGCAGGATTCTGCTATCCCCCAGAAACACGTATCATTCAGATCGCGCCTTTCAAGGCTAAACCGACCACCCTCAACCAGGACAATAATCCGTCCTTAACGCCGAGCGCCGTATCGACGACATCCGCAAGCTCACTGACTGAACAACTGGCCCAAAGCCGCTGGACACCGCTGCTCTTTTTACTACTCGGAATTGGGCTTGCATTTACCCCTTGTGTTTTACCTATGTACCCCATCCTCACCAGTATTGTACTCGGTGGAGGCTCGCTGTCTCATCGCCGCGCCTTGTTATTAAGCTTTATTTATGTGCAAGGGATGGCCGTTACATACACTTTGCTTGGTTTAGTCGTCGCATCGGCTGGCTTACAATTTCAGGCGGCACTGCAACACCCTTATGTCTTAATCGGGTTAAGCCTGCTGTTTATTAGCCTCGCCCTCTCGATGTTTGGCTTATACAGCTTACAACTTCCCAGTTCACTACAAACCAAACTTAACCAATTGAGCCAACAGCAACAAGGCGGCCGACTCGGGGGTGTCTTTATCATGGGCATCATTTCTGGTTTAGTCTGTTCACCTTGTACCACAGCGCCGCTGTCAGGGGCTTTGCTATACGTTGCCCAAAGTGGCGATCTGCTGACCGGAGCGCTTGCTCTTTATGCCTTAGCGCTAGGCATGGGAATTCCGTTGATACTCGTGGCCGTATTTGGTAATAAATTGCTGCCTAAAGCAGGAGAATGGATGAACCGAGTCAAAGTCTTATTTGGCTTCGTATTACTTGCTGCACCGATTTTCTTACTCGAACGGATCTTACCCTCTTTTTGGTCAACCATACTGTGGTCGTTCCTCGGCTTAACGGCGTTTGGCTGGTTGTATCACATCAAAAATAGCCTGCCTTTTGCCGGATGGAAACAGAGTTTACTTGGGATTATTGCCATTCTAGGCTTATTAGCATCTGCTCAGCCGCTACTTAACCACTGGTTCAATCCGGCCGGCTATCAAGTTAAGCAAACCGCCCCCATGTTTCAACGCATTGATAACGTTGCAGAGCTAGAAGCGCAACTGGCATTAGCCAAAACCGCAGGGAAGCCGGTCATGTTAGATTTTTATGCCGACTGGTGCGTGGCGTGTAAAGAGTTTGAAAAATACACCTTCCACCGTCCATCGGTTGAAAGCAAGCTGCAACCGTTTATCTTACTGCAAGCCGATGTCACAAAGAACCAACCGCAAGACATTGAGTTATTGAAATACCTTGAAGTGTTAGGCTTACCCACCATTGTTTTCTGGGATGATCAAGGACAACGGCTTCCTCAAGCACAAATCAGCGGATTTATGCCTGAAGAACCTTTTCTCGCTCATCTGGATAAGTTCAACCTATAACCATCTTCAGCGCTACACCGAGCCATCACTCGTTTGGCGCTATGGTTTATCCGTGAATGGTTTATCCGTGAATGGTTTAGCCGTGAATGGTTTGGCTATGAATAATTTGGCCGTGAATCAGCAAAAAGAGGGATACAGTTCAGAGTTTTTATGTCTCGCGATTGTCCCTCAAGTCAAACAAGGTAATAATTTCGATAACCAAATAGTCAAAAGTAATTAACATCATGGACTCAAGCTACACCATCATTATTGCAGATGACCATCCGCTATTTCGTAATGCGCTCTTCCAATCCGTACATATGGCTGTCAGCGGAGCCAACCTTCTGGAAGCCGACTCACTAACGGCTCTCCTGAGTCTATTAGACAAACAAGCAGACCCTGATTTACTGTTGCTGGATTTAAAAATGCCCGGAGCCAATGGGATGTCAGGATTAATTCAATTGCGATCCGAATACCCGGAGCTACCGATTGTGGTCGTGTCTGCCAATGAAGAACCGACCATAGTGTCACAAGTAAAAACCCACGGTGCTTTCGGCTTTATCCCTAAGTCGAGTGATATGCGAACTTTGATCAATGCGCTTAATCAAGTCCTCAATGGTGATCCCTATTTTCCAGAAGGGTTGATTACCAATCACGCCGCTTGTGACGATTTGACCGAAAAGCTTGCCGCATTAACGCCACAACAATACAAAGTGTTAGGCATGTTATCTGATGGGCTGCTCAATAAGCAGATCGCCTATGAACTGAATGTTTCTGAGGCAACCATTAAGGCGCATATGACGGCCATTTTCCGCAAACTTGGCGTGAAGAATCGGACACAGGCCGTTATTTTATTAAAGCAGGTGCATGAATAATTAATGGTCTAAGCTTCCTTCAGCCACTTCAGAAGATAAAGGCAACCGCAAACCCACCTTGGTAACCTGCCAATCCACCACATCCGCCACGATCCAGTGTAAGCCATACCACTCAAACTGGTCGCCTAAGACGGGAGTGGTACCCAAATGCTCAGTCAACAATTCTCGCAGCGTCATTTGATGATCGAGCTGACCAAGATCCAACCCATACAGCAGCGCAACATCGACCAACTTAGCGTCAATATCTAAGAAAAAATCCCCAAAGAAACGTGATAAAGAGGCTTTTTCCGGTGCTTCGCTAAATAGTTGGCTCAATGCTTGAAGATCTTTTTCTTGCCCTAACACACACAGAATGTCGCCTTCTTGCAACTGAGTACTGCCGGAAGGGTGTAACAGTTGCTGTTGACGAAATACTGCAGCGATCCGAGTTCCTTCCGGCATAAATAAGTTACGCAGCGGTTCACCGATGCACCATTTATCTTGCTTTAGCGTGTAAACAAAAAGCTCCCATTCACTCGTAGGAAAAGCCTCGACACCGGTCCGATAAATCGGTTCTGGTTTCGGAGGCAACTCAACTTTCGCCAAACTCATCGCCTTAGTCAATGTACCGCCCTGCACAACCAAGGAGACCATGACCACGAAAAACGCTAAATTGAAGTAGAGTTGCGCCTCTGGTAATCCAGCCATCATTGGAAAAACCGCTAAAATAATAGGCACCGCCCCTCTTAAACCAACCCAAGAGACAAACCATTTTTCACGCGCAGTAAAGCTCTTAAACGGCAACAATCCAATCCAAACCGAGAGCGGTCGAGCAAAGAAAATCATCCCGAACGCCAACGCCAACCCGGGCAACATAATAGCCATCAGATTAGACGGCGTCACCAATAAGCCTAACACCAAGAACATACCGATTTGAGCGAGCCAGGTCATGCCATCAAGCACATTGAGTATTGAATGACGACTACGCGTTGGGCGGTTACCAAGCAAGAGCCCCACCAAATAGATAGACAAAATTCCACTGCCCCCTAACGCATTAGAAAGGGCAAAAATAATCAGTCCACCGCTGACCGTCAGGATGGAATAAAGTCCTTCTGGTAATTGCGTTTTGTTAATCAGTTTCCAGAGCAACCACCCACCCACTAAACCGAGCACTGCGCCTATCCCAAATTGCTGCACAAAGCTTAACGCCAAAAACCCAGCGCTTAATTCCACTCCTTGATGACCAAGCACCGTAATCAGCGTCACGGTTAAAAATACCGCCATCGGATCGTTAGTGCCTGACTCAATTTCCAGCGTGGCACCTACTCGTTCATTTAAACTTCTCCCTTTCAGCAAAGAGAAAACGGCCGCCGCATCGGTCGAGCCAACGATCGCGCCAACCAACACACCTTGCAACAAGGTCAGATCAAATAGCCAAGTCGCCATCAACCCTGTTAACAAGGTCGTTGCTGCTACACCAAAGGTTGCCAACGAAACAGAAGGCCAAAATGCGACACGAAAGCTGCTGACACGTGTGCGCATTCCCCCATCAAGTAAAATAATGGCCAGAGCGAGATTACTCACCAAATAAGCAAGCGAGTAATTATCAAAAACAATCCCCCCAACGCCATCTTCTCCAGCAAGCATACCGACAACTAAGAACACTAACAGAATGGGGATTCCTAACTTAGAAGAGACAGGGCTTAGCAATACACTTAATGCAATCAGTAAGGCACCCACCAGAAAAAAGCCATTAATTGTTATTGCGTCCACTTATCCTCCCAATTGTATCCATCATACCCTAGCCCTACGCATCACTATGTTAATCTAATTTCACCCAGTATTGTGCACAAATTCATAACCTCTTAACGAAAACTTTACGTAAATAATGTCAGGCACACCCTTTCTCTTCTTCGCAAAACGTTGATACCACCACACCGCTCTGTTTAGTCAGCCATTCAGCTGGCTTATTATACTTTTGGCTACATTCATCAACCAACCTCAGCAAATAAAATCAAAAAATAAACATAACCAACTGAATATAAAAAAATAAAATAAAAAAAACGCCAGACTAAAGTTGCACAGATCCCTTACCGAAAGACTGCTAACCTACAGGTGTTAACAAAATTTTAACACCTATTACTATCGCAAAGGAGAAGGTTATGGCGTTCGAATCAACCAAACACGCACAAGCCTACTGGAAAGAAAACTTAACCATCATGGGCTCACTACTCGCCATCTGGTTTGCCGTCTCTTATGGGGCAGGCATTTTATTCGTCGAACCCCTAAATAACATTCAATTCGGCGGCTTTAAATTAGGATTTTGGTTTGCACAACAAGGTGCCATCTACACCTTTGTCGCCTTAATCTTTGTCTATGTCTGGCGTATGAACGCGCTTGATAAAAAATACCAAGTTCAGGAAGACTAAAAGGTGGATCATATGGATATTCAAACTTGGACCTTTATTTTGGTCGGCATCACCTTTGCCCTCTACATCGGGATTGCAGTCTGGGCTCGAGCGGGCTCAACCAGTGAATTTTATGTCGCTGGTGGCGGCGTCCATCCTGTGGCCAATGGCATGGCAACGGCTGCTGACTGGATGTCAGCGGCTTCTTTTATTTCAATGGCAGGCATCATCTCTTTTGTCGGTTACGATGGTACCGTTTACTTGCTCGGCTGGACAGGAGGGTATGTTTTACTCGCCCTATGCCTCGCGCCTTACCTGCGTAAATTTGGTAAATTTACCGTGCCCGATTTTATCGGCGATCGTTACTATTCTCGTACTGCGCGAATGGTTGCGGTATTTTGCGCCATTTTTGTCTCATTCACCTACGTTGCCGGACAAATGCGCGGTGTCGGGGTCGTCTTTGCCCGATTCCTAGAAGTGGATATTAACCTAGGGATTATCATCGGTATGGCGATTGTGTTCTTCTATGCCGTGATGGGTGGCATGAAAGGAATTACTTATACCCAAGTGGCTCAATACTGCGTCTTGATTTTTGCCTTTATGGTGCCTGCTATCTTCACCTCACTAATGATGACAGGTAGCCCTATTCCACAAGTTGGTTTTGGATCAACACTTTCGGGCAGTGATGAATACCTCCTCACTCGATTAGATGGTTTAACTCAGGAGTTAGGCTTCAATGCTTATACCGACGGAACCAAGAGTATGGTCGATGTGTTCTTTATTTGTGCCGCATTAATGGTCGGAACCGCCGGACTTCCTCACGTTATTATTCGCTTTTTTACCGTCCCTAAAGTTTCCGATGCACGCATTTCTGCCGGTTGGGCTCTACTATTTATCTCTTTTTTATACACCACGGCTCCCGCTGTCGCCGCCTTTGCGCGAGTAAATATGATAGACACCATCAATGGCCCAGACATGCAAGGGGTGACCGCAGCTGAAGCGCCAAGCTGGTATCAAAACTGGGAGAGTACAGGATTAGTCAAATGGGAAGATAAAAATGGCGATGGCAAAATGTTCTACTCAGGAGATGAGCGAAATGAAATGCAAATAAACCGAGATATCATTGTGCTTGCCTCACCAGAACTCGCACAACTCCCCAACTGGGTTGTTGCTCTGCTTGCTGCCGGTGGCCTAGCGGCGGCCCTTTCAACGGCGGCCGGATTATTACTTGTAATATCAACCGCCATTTCACATGATCTACTCAAAAAAGGCTTTAAACCCAACATGAGCGATAAACAAGAGCTTTTAGCCGCGCGGCTAGCGTCAACAGTAGCGATTATCGGTGCCGGTTATTTGGGGATTAACCCTCCGGGCTTTGTTGCTGAAGTCGTCGCTTTCGCCTTTGGATTAGCCGCCGCCTCCTTCTTCCCTGCCATTATCTTAGGTATTTTCTATAAAAAGATGAATAAAGAAGGGGCCATCAGTGGCATGATCGTTGGCGTCATTTTTACCGCTGCTTATATTATCTACTTTAAATTCATCAACCCAACCGCGAGTACGCCGGATAACTGGTGGTTCGGGATCAGCCCAGAAGGGATTGGGACGCTCGGTATGTGCCTCAACTTCGTTGTCGCCATGGTGGTCAATAAATTTACCGCACAAGTACCAGACGATGTACAGGAGATGGTCGAGTCGATTCGTTATCCTAAAGGGGCTGGTGAAGCTCATAACCACTAGCCAATAGAAACAAGCATGATCAAAGCCCAGCGTTTTCTGGGCTTTTTAATTATTTCTTCGTAATGCGATGATTTAGTTACTGGGCACTTGCTGCGATGATAATGCTGGGTTCACTAAGGTCAGTTTACCAATCAAGTAATTTAGCAGCACCCCATACATGGGTACAAATAAGCCTAAACTGATGATCAATTTAAAACTGTAATCCACGAGAGCAATCTCTGTCCAGTGCTGTGCCATGAAAGGGTCGGGGCTTTGATAGAATGCAATCGCAAAAAAAGCTACCGTATCCAACGCATTACCAAACAAAGTTGAGGCTGTCGGTGCCACCCACCACTGCTTCATTTGGCGTAACCGATTAAAGACATGCACATCCATAATCTGACCTAACAAATAAGCCATAAAGCTGGCCGCTGCGATACGAGCGACAAACAGGTTAAAATCACCCAAAGGGGCAAAGCCTTGAAACTGCCCCTCATAAAAAACCACAGACAGCAGGTAAGAGACCAGCAAGGCGGGCAACATCACCCAAAAAATAATTTTCCGAGCCAGTCCAGCACCAAAAATACGTACCGTTAAATCGGTCGCTAAAAAAATAAATGGAAAAGTAAACGCACCCCAAGTGGTATGAAAACCGAAAATCGTAAACGGGATTTGCACTAAATAATTGCTAGAAGCGATAATCACTAAATGGAATAGCACCAAGTAAGTTAACGCTTTGCGCTGTTGCGCAGGGGTAAAATGACTCATATTGAACCTTTTTCGTTTGGTTTGGGGGTGAGGGAACCCAAATCGCAGCCGAAGCTGTCATATCGTTATTACACAGGAAAGCAGTCGCATTTCCCATTAAGGGCGGCGATTATACCTTAACCACTCGCCCCTGCAAGCCCCTAATCTCAAGCAAACGTTTGACCTTTATTTTATCAATAGACAGGCATCAACTCAGCTTTTACTTGAGAAGATCCTTCCGATCATGCTAATCTTCGCCTCCATTTTTCTGACCAAAATAACCACTTTCTGTGTCAAAATAACTCGGTCAGTGCTAGCTTTAGCATAGTGAAAGCTTCGTTTTTCACTTGTCTCCCAACCAAAAGTGGAATCAAACAAATGGGTAACGGTACTCTTTACATTGTCTCAGCCCCAAGTGGCGCAGGAAAATCGAGCCTGATCGCGGCATTATTGGAACAAAATCCAACTTACGCGATGAAAGTGTCGATCTCGCACACCACTCGCGATATGCGCCCCGGTGAACAAGACGGTGTACACTACCACTTTGTCGAAAAAACCCATTTTGAAACCTTAATTGAAAAAGGCGAATTTCTTGAATATGCCGAGGTATTCGGTAACTATTATGGAACCTCTCGGGTATGGATTGAAGAAATGCTGAGCAAAGGCATTGATGTGTTCTTAGATATCGACTGGCAAGGCGCTCGTCAAATCCGCGAACAGATGCCACACGCAAGAAGTGTATTTATTCTTCCGCCTTCAAAAGAAGAGTTAGCGCGCAGGTTAAACACTCGCGGTCAAGATAGCGAAAGCGTTATCGCAAAACGTATGAGTGAAGCACGTTCAGAAATTTCTCACTACCGTGAATACGATTACGTCATCATCAATGACGATTTCGATGCCGCGTTAGTCGATTTTAAAGCCATCTTGCGCGCGGAAAGATTGAAGCAAGATAAACAAGCGGCTAAATATAGCAGCATGCTTTCCGCACTTTTAGCGGACTAATTCCGTAACAATAAATTGGTCACCGCCTGCCGCTAGTATCTATTAACGTTAGGCTGTATACTTTCTCGTCAATCATATTTTAGTTAACTATTTGGAGTTCTCATGGCACGCGTAACTGTTCAAGACGCTGTTGAAAAAGTTGGCAACCGTTTCGACTTAGTTCTGATTGCGGCTCGCCGCGCTCGTCAAATTCAAACTGGTGGTAAAGACGCTCTAGTGCCAGAAGAGAACGATAAAACCACGGTTATCGCTTTACGCGAAATCGAAGAAGGTCTTATCACGAAAGACGTACTGGATGCTCGTGAGCGCCAAGAGCAACAAGAGCAAGAAGCAGCAGAACTAGCCGCGGTTAGCAGCATCGTGCACAACCGCTGATTCTGTCTCAGGAATCACTCAACATTCGGGCCTGAAATTTGTATCTATTCGACAGCCTCAAAGATGTTGCCCAAGAATATCTCACAGAGCCTCAAATAGAGGCTCTGCGCCAATCTTATATCGTGGCAAGAGATGCGCATGAGGGGCAAACCCGTTCCAGCGGGGAACCTTATATTATTCATCCGGTTGCCGTCGCTCGAATTCTGGCAGAAATGCGCTTGGATCTAGAAACGCTCCAAGCAGCCCTACTCCACGATGTCATTGAAGATACGCCTGCAACCAAAGAAGAACTGGAAAACCAATTTGGTACCGCCGTTGCTGAACTGGTCGATGGAGTTTCCAAACTAGACAAACTTAAGTTCCGAGACCGTAAAGAAGCGCAAGCGGAAAATTTTCGTAAAATGGTGCTTGCTATGGTGCAAGACATCCGCGTGATTTTAATCAAACTCTCGGATCGTACACATAACATGCGTACTTTAGGTGCATTACGACCGGATAAAAAACGCCGTATTGCTCGTGAAACCTTAGAGATCTACGCCCCGCTTGCACACCGGCTCGGCATCCACAATATCAAAACAGAGCTAGAAGAACTCGGTTTTGAAGCCCTATATCCCAACCGCTATCGAGTACTAAAAGAAGTCGTAAAAGCGGCACGGGGCAACCGTAAAGAGATGATTCAACGCATCCACAGTGAAATTGAAGGTCGATTACATGACGTTCATTTGCCTGCACGAGTGGTTGGACGCGAAAAAAATCTTTATTCCATCTACAACAAGATGAAAACCAAAGAGCAACGCTTCCATACCATTATGGATATTTATGCCTTTC
This sequence comes from Vibrio sp. V30_P3S12P165, assembly GCF_009904905.1. NCBI lineage: Bacteria > Pseudomonadati > Pseudomonadota > Gammaproteobacteria > Vibrionales > Vibrionaceae > Vibrio > Vibrio sp. V30_P3S12P165. The sequence continues at coordinate 81,398 of NZ_WXWH01000060.1, forward strand.
GAGTCATTGTCGATAGCGCCGATACCTGTTATCGCGTATTGGGCCAAGTGCATAGCCTGTATAAACCACGTCCGGGTCGTGTCAAAGATTACATTGCGGTACCGAAAGCCAATGGTTATCAGTCTCTGCATACCTCGATGGTTGGGCCACATGGCGTGCCTGTTGAGGTTCAGATTCGTACCGAAGATATGGATCAAATGGCCGACAAAGGGGTCGCGGCCCATTGGTCGTATAAAACCAATGGAGAGCGCGGTGGCACGACCGCCCAAGTTAAAGCGCAGCGTTGGATGCAAAGCTTGCTCGAGTTACAACAAAGTGCGGGCAACTCGTTTGAGTTTATTGAAAATGTTAAATCTGATCTCTTCCCTGATGAGATTTACGTTTTCACCCCGAAAGGACGGATTGTCGAACTACCGGCGGGAGCCACCGCAGTCGATTTTGCCTATGCTGTGCATACCGATGTCGGCAACACCTGCGTTGGCGCGCGAGTTGATCGTACGCCTTATCCTCTAAGTAAAGCGCTAAAAAATGGCCAAACCGTTGAAATCATCAGCGCGCCAGGCGCAAGGCCGAATGCCGCTTGGCTCAACTATGTAGTCACCTCAAGGGCCAGAACCAAAATTCGCCAAGTATTAAAAACCATGCGCAGAGAAGAGTCGATCACCTTAGGTCGTCGCTTACTCAATCATGCACTCGGCGATTTCTCACTCAGCGATATCAGCCAAGACAACATCAAGCATGTTTTGACTGGGCTTAAACTGGCAACAGAGGACGATCTACTCGCTGCCATCGGCCTCGGTGAACTGATGAGCATTGTCATTGCCCGCCGTTTATTAGGTGACGCTGATGAATTGACAGAGAGCATCAATAAAGATGGTACGCCGAAGAAAAAACTCCCGATTCGTGGCGCAGAAGGCATTTTATTAACCTTCGCCAACTGTTGTCATCCGATTCCTGATGATTCGATTATTGCTCATGTCTCTCCGGGACGCGGCCTCGTGGTACATAGAGAAACCTGCCCTAACGTGCGCGGTTATCAAAAAGAACCCGATAAGTATATGGCCGTCGAATGGACAAAAGATTACGATCAAGAGTTCATTACCGAATTACGGGTAGATATGCACAACCGGCAAGGTGCCTTGGCTGATCTCACCAATGTGATCTCCAATACAGGTTCCAATATTCACGGGCTTTCAACCGAAGAGCGTGATGGTCGGCTGTATACGGTGATGGTATTACTCACCACCAAAGATCGTGTCCATTTAGCCAATATCATGCGTAAAATCCGCGTTATGCCTAATACGCTTAAAGTTCGGCGCAGACGGTACTAAGCGCCCCCGACGAATTGAGCCCTTGCATCACAACAAGGGCTTTTTATTGATCAAGATGTCACGGCTGCTGATCACACTTGCGCAGCGTAGACACAAAAACTGATACCCATGTTATGAATTTAGAACGCTACTTACGTATTCAAGAGGTGCTCAAAGCACGCCAGCCAGACTTAACCGTTTGCTTGGAGGAGGTACATAAACCGAATAATGTTTCTGCTGTCATTCGGACTGCAGATGCGGTAGGACTGCACCAAATCCATGCCGTCTGGCCGAGTGAACCCATGCGAACGCTGAGCCACACTTCTGCTGGTGCTCGTAACTGGGTAGAGGTCGAAACTCACGATAGTACCCAAGAGGCCATCACCCATCTGAAAGCGCAAGGTATGCAAATACTGGTGACCAACTTATCTGAGCATGCGGTGGATTTTCGGGCCATTGATTATACCCAACCAACCGCCATCGTCGTTGGCAGTGAAAAAACGGGTATTTCTCACCACGCCTTAGCGTTAGCTGATCAAGATATTGTCATCCCCATGGTTGGGATGGTGCAATCGCTTAATGTCTCGGTCGCCTGCGCGCTGATTCTCTACGAGGCTCAACGGCAACGGCAACAAGCGGGCATGTATCAACGAGAACAAAGTCCGCTATCCGAGCAGACCATTCAACGCATTTTGTTTGAACGAGGCCATCCGGTCTTAGCCAAGGTCGCTAAACGCAAAGGGCTGCCTTACCCATCATTAAATGAAAAAGGCGAGATTATCGCCGACCCAAATTGGTGGAACGCGATGCAACGCGGATAATTTCCCTGTACAAATACACAGCTCAATGGTTGAATAAAGCCCATTGAGCCTAACTCAGTGGGTTGATCCTATGTCGCAACTTCTTTCAGCTATCCCGTTAACGTCACTCTCTGGTGTCGGCGCTAAAGTCGCTGAAAAATTGGCTAAAGTTGGCTTACACAGCGTACAAGATCTACTTTTCCATTTACCGCTGCGCTACGAAGACCGTACTCGAATTTATCCCATCATCAAACTCCACCCTGGGTTATGGGCAGCAGTACAAGGTAAGGTCATGGCGGTGGACACCCATTTTGGTCGTAAAAAAATGCTCACGGTCAAAATCAGTGATGGCAATGGCACCCTCACCTTACGCTTCTTCAACTTTACTGCGGCGATGAAAAATAATTTTGCCGAGGGAAAACCCATCTACGCTTACGGTGAAATCAAGCGTGGTCATCAGGGGTTAGAAATCATCCATCCTGACTACCAGTTTTTTACCGCCACGCAAGAGAGCGTCACCGAAACCCACTTAACCCCCGTGTATCCCACCACTGAAGGGTTACGGCAAACCACCTTGCGTAACCTCACTGAGCAAGCGTTAAGTTTACTCGATAAAGCGGCGGTGGATGATCTATTACCCAGTGGGTTATATCCTAATCAACTGACTCTCGCTCAAGCACTGCACACCATTCATCGTCCTCCGGCAGGCCTCGACCTCACCCTCTTTGATCAAGGGCGTCATCCCGCTCAACTTCGCTTGATCATGGAAGAATTATTGGCCCAAAACTTATCCATGCTAGCGGTGCGCAGTCAAGGCCAGCAAGATACGGCCCTTCCGTTGCCAGAATGCCAGCAATTAAAACATCAATTGTTAGCTCAATTGCCTTTTAGCCCAACCCAAGCCCAAGCTCGCGTGGTGCGTGAAATCGAAGCCGACCTTGCTAAACCGCACCCAATGATGCGTTTAGTTCAAGGTGATGTGGGTTCAGGAAAAACCCTTGTTGCCGCCCTAGCCGCAGTTCGAGCTATCGAACACGGTTATCAAGTCGCACTGATGGCTCCGACCGAACTGCTGGCAGAACAGCACGCGATTAATTTTAGCCAATGGCTTGAACCGATGGGTATTGCTGTCGGCTGGTTAGCGGGTAAATTGAAAGGTAAAGCCAAACAAACTGAACTTGCCCGCATTGCCAGTGGTGAGGCGCAAATGGTGGTGGGCACACATGCGCTCTTTCAAGAGCAAGTGGCGTTTCATCAACTCGCGTTAGTGATTATTGATGAGCAACACCGCTTTGGTGTCCATCAACGTCTTGAGCTGCGTGAGAAAGGCGCTAAACAAGGAGCGTATCCACATCAGTTAATTATGACCGCCACACCCATTCCTCGCACCTTAGCCATGACTGCTTACGCCGATTTAGAAACCTCAGTGATTGACGAACTGCCTCCCGGTCGAACACCGATTCAGACCGTGGCGATTCCAGACACCAAACGCGCAGACATCATTGAACGGGTTCGACACGCTTGCCTTAACGAACATAAACAAGCGTATTGGGTTTGTACTTTAATTGATGAATCAGAAGTCTTGGAGGCACAAGCGGCTGCCGATACCGCACAAGAACTGCAGCAACAATTAGCCGAACTCAATATTGGTTTAGTTCATGGGCGAATGAAAGCAGCTGAAAAACAGCAAGTTATGCAAGCCTTCAAGGACAACCAACTGCATCTACTGGTCGCGACGACCGTTATCGAAGTTGGGGTCGATGTCCCAAATGCCAGTTTAATGATCATTGAAAACCCAGAGCGCTTAGGATTAGCACAACTGCACCAATTACGTGGCCGAGTCGGACGAGGCTCTGTCGCCAGCCATTGCGTCTTGCTTTACCACGCCCCACTCTCAAAAACCGCTCAAAAACGCCTTGGCGTATTACGCGAAAGCAATGATGGTTTTGTTATCGCGCAGCGCGATTTAGAGATTCGAGGCCCGGGCGAACTCTTGGGCACCAAGCAGACCGGCCTAGCCGATTTTAAAATTGCCGATTTAATTCGCGATCAATCGCTGATTCCTGAAGTACAACGCCTTGCGCGTCATATTCACGATCACTATCCCACCAATGCGAAAGCGATTATTGAGCGTTGGTTAGCAGAACGAGACGTTTACGCCAAAGCCTAATTGCGGTGGCGTACTTTTACCCACCATAACAGAGCAAGGGATCAACGCCCAAAAGCAATCGTTTGCTTTTTTGATAAAAACCTCTATAATCGCCGCCCAAAATAACCTGATGGTTATTAACACTCAGAGTTGAGCCTGATTAACAGCAATCACAGGTAAACACTCAACTCGACGGTGACTGCCCATTCAGCGCACTCAGCCAGACACGATTAGGAATAACACCATGAGTCAGCCACACGCTTCACGCCAATCGGACTTGATCTATCAATTAAATGATCGTCCACCTCTACCACAAACCCTATTTGCGGCACTGCAACACTTGCTTGCCATGTTTGTTGCGGTCATCACACCGTCCTTGATTATTTGTCAATCATTAGGGGTTCCTGCGGATCAAACCAACACCATCATTAGCATGTCGCTGTTTGCCTCTGGCTTATCATCCTTTATTCAGATTCGCACCTTCGGCCCGATTGGCTCCGGTTTGCTCTCTATTCAAGGCACCAGCTTTAACTTTTTAGGCCCAATTATTGGCGCAGGTTTAGCGTTAAAAGCTGGTGGTGCCGATATCTCCAGCATGATGGCGGCCATCTTTGGTACCATTTTAGTCGCCTCTTTTGCGGAAATTTTGCTCTCGCGCGTTTTGCAGTTTGCCCAACGTATCATCACCCCATTAGTGTCCGGTATTGTGGTAACCTTGATCGGCTTAACCTTGGTGCAAGTTGGCCTTGTCTCTATCGGCGGTGGTTATGCCGCATTAAGTGATGGCACGTTCGGCAGTTTAGATAAGCTAGCGTTAGCGGGCACCGTATTGGCCTTGATTGTGATCTTAAATCGCGCCCGAAACCCTTATGTCCGAGTCGCTTCGATTGTGATTGCCATGGTGGTGGGGTATATCATGGCTTACTTGATGGGCATGGTGGATACCAGCCAAAAGCCAGAAAGTAGCTTGATGGCGCTGCCGATCCCAATGCAGTACGGGCTCAGTTTTGATTGGTCGTTATTTATTCCTTTAGTTCTTATTTTCTTGATCACCGCGTTAGAGGCAATTGGAGACATTACCGCCACATCGGAAGTGTCTGGCGAGCCGGTCAAAGGCCCAATTTATATGAAACGGATTAAGGGCGGCGTCTTGGCCGATGGCCTGAACTCGGCCCTAGCGGCTGTCTTTAATAGTTTTCCTAATTCCACGTTTAGCCAAAACAATGGGGTAATTTTGCTCACCGGTGTCGCCAGCCGTTATGTCGGATACTTTATTGCCGCAATGTTGGTTTTACTGGGTTTATTTCCCGGAGTGGCAAGTTTTGTACAACTGATCCCAGAGCCGGTACTCGGGGGGGCCACCATTGTGATGTTCGGCACTATTGCCGCAGCCGGGGTACGAATTATTTCTCGCGTTGACCTCGACCGACGTGCGATTTTGATTATGGCTCTGTCGTTTTCAATGGGCTTAGGTATTGCACAAAAACCAGAAATTCTGCAATTTATGCCCGAGTTTATTAAGAGTATTTTCTCATCTGGCGTCGCCGCAGGTGGCATTACCGCCATTGTGCTTAACTTGCTGTTACCCGAGCATAACGCTCGCGCTAAAGCAACCAGAACCGAGCAAGCCCTAGAGCAAGAATAAAATGCCCGCAATGCTTATCGCGCTCGCGTCACCGAGGATAACTGTACTTTCTTCACATGATAGTCAATAAACTTGATGACGCTTAATATTTAAACCCAGTTAGAACATCTCGCACCTTCCCCCAAGCCGGTTGTTCTGGGCAACCGCTTCAATAATCTAACGAGATTGGGTTGGGAAACTGAGTTGAATTTTTAAGCCGCCTTCGGCACGGTTATTGAGCACCACCGCACCATGGTGCTGGCTTACAATCCGTTTTACAATCGCCAGCCCAAGTCCGGTGCCTTCACTTCCTCGAGCGGTATCGCCACGAATAAAGGGTTCAAACACTTTATTGACTTGGCTGGGCTCAATCCCTGGGCCATTGTCTTGCACACACACCCAAGCCATTTTTTTATCTGCGGTGATCCCAGTGCTCACTTGCACCCAGCCATTGCCATAGCGCAGGGCATTAACCACTAAATTACTGACCGCCCGCTTAATCGCAATCGGGTTGCCAAACACTGGCTCAATGTCTTGTGATAATTGCGCATCGATCTGCACTTCATATCCACCTTCAGAACACGCGACATCACTGGCAATGTCATTTAAATCGACCGATTGAAACGTCTGCTTATCGACCGGTTTTAAATAGTCCATAAACTGGCTGATGATTTCATTGCACTCTTCAGTATCGCTAATGATCCCTTCCGCTAAGTAGCTATCTTCTGGTGACATCATCTCGGTGGCTAAGCGAATACGTGTTAATGGCGTTCTTAAATCATGGCTGATCCCGGCCATCAGTAGTGCCCGATCCTCTTCTAATGCTTGAATGCCTTGAGACATTTGATTAAAAGCCCGAGTGACCGCACGGATTTCGCTGGCCCCTTTTTCGGCAATAGGTGGCGGAATTTCACCGCGTCCCACCGAGAGGGCGGCTTTTTCTAACAGGCTCAATGGGCGATTCTGTAAGCGAATGAATAACCAACCTCCGACTAGAATGAAAATCGCCACCACAATACTATTACGAAATAATGGGGCAAAATCCTCTTCTCTCAGCTCAGAAAGAGGAATCCGTAATATTTTGTCTGGTAGTGCTTCGATCTTCATCCATAAAATATAGCTTTCTTTGCCTACCCCCATACGAACTTGCGTGAATGAGCCCAGCTCTTTACTCATCTCTTCACTCATTAAGTCAATGCTGATCGCCCGCTGAAATTGCTCTCCTGCCGAGCTGTCAGCATGGAATAATTCAACGCCCAGTTTTTCCAGCACTCGTAAACGCATTGAGGTATCCAATTCATGGTCTAACTCGCTAAACGAGTCATCCAACATCAGGCTGATTTCATGGCTAAGAATTTTATTAAACTGCTGCAAACTGGGGATAATGGCGTAGTTGATTAATGCATAGTAGGAGTAGGCTTGGCTAGCAATCAACAAAGTAAAAAAGAGTAATAACGTTTGGGTAAAGGAGCTGCGAATGCGCATAAGGCACCTACAATCAATGGGGGAGAAAAGGAGTACCACGGCAGATGCCGCATCGGTCCGCTGGAGAAGCCAGTCACACCACTGGCTTTTCGTTCAATTAACTGGCTGATTTTCCATCAGGAACAAAGACATAGCCTAAGCCCCATACGGTTTGAATGTAACGCGGCTTACTGGGATCCACTTCTAGCATCCGTCTTAAACGTGAAATCTGCACATCAATTGAGCGCTCCATTGCAGAATATTCTCGCCCTCGTGCCATATTCATTAATTTGTCTCTCGACATCGGCTCACGAGCGTGGGTGACCAGCGCTTTGAGTACGGCGAATTCTCCTGAAGTTAACGGCATAGGCTCATCACCACGAAACATTTCTCGTGTGCCCAAATTGAGCCGAAATTCACCAAATTCGACAATGGTATCATCGGCACTCGGTGCGCCCGGTGCTTCAATGACTTGACGACGTAAAACTGCTTTAATACGTGCCAGTAACTCTCGCGGGTTAAAGGGTTTGGGTAGATAGTCATCGGCACCCACTTCAAGCCCAACGATGCGATCAATTTCATCCCCTTTTGCGGTAAGCATTAAAATGGGAATGGTGTTGTTGGCATTTCTCAAGCGGCGACAAATCGAGAGGCCATCTTCTCCCGGTAGCATCAGATCTAACACCATTAGATGAAAGGTTTCCCGCTTGAGTAAACGATCCATCTGCTCACTGTTTGCCACACTCCGGACTTGAAAGCTTTGTTCAGATAGGTAGCGCTCTAACAGTGCACGTAAGCGTGCATCATCATCAACCACTAAGATTTTATAATTTTCTTGCATGTTCACAGATCCCACGAAAAAGAGAGGCCACCCAAACGGGTTTATCACTCAAAATGTAACACTGTTTGTCGGCGAGCCACTCAAAGAATTGTTAGCATTTATTACTTATCAATATCATAGCGTAGATGGTTGACAAAAAAAGCGACATCGACGTCGCTAGGGTCTATTGACATTAGAGAAAAAGCCAACCTTACGGTTGGCTTGCTCGATTATCGTTCGCGTATCAGTTGCGCTAACGCATCCCAGTCACCGCGGTCGATCAGTTCAGTCGGCACCATCCATGTTCCACCACACGCCACAACGGAGCTTAAAGCAAGGTAATCTTGCACGTTACCGGGGTTGATACCACCGGTTGGCATAAACCGCACCGGATAAACAGCCGCCAGTGATTTAAGCATCGCAATGCCACCAGAAGGTTCAGCAGGGAAAAACTTTAATGTGGTTAACCCCATTTCCATTGCTTGTTCAACTAAGCTTGGATTATTGACCCCAGGGACAATCGCAATGCGTCGCTGCTGGCAATATTTCACTGTGGTTGGGTTTAGCCCTGGGCTGACAATAAAATCAGCACCGGCTTGCTGTGCTTTATCCACTTGTTCTGTTGTCAATACGGTGCCTGCACCAATTAACATCTCTGGATACGCTTCACGCATCAACCGAATTGACGCTTCTGCCGCTTCAGTGCGAAACGTGACTTCGGCACAGGGTAGGCCGTTCTCCACCAAGACTTTAGCTAATGGAACCGCCTGTTTGGCATCGTTAATCGCAATAACTGGGACAACTTTTATCTCAGCTAATCGTTGTTCAAGAGTAATCATAGATCCACCTTACAAAATAAAGCTTAGGGTCGCGACAATAATAAACGCGATACTACCAAGCAGAGTTTCCATTACTGTCCAAGTTTTGAGTGTGGTTTTCTCATCCATCTCAAGTAAGCGAGAGACTAACCAGAACCCTGAATCATTAAAGTGTGACAATACCGTTGCCCCACCCGCGATGGCGATCACGATAAAGCATAAATCCAGTTCAGACAAACCAGTCGTTTGCGAGACAATCGGGGCCATCAGCGCGGCGGTAGTCGTTAAGGCAACCGTTGCTGAGCCTTGTGCAACCCGCAAACAAGTTGAAATAACAAAGGCAGCAACAATCACCGGCATTCCGGTGTGTGCTAGTACGTCGGCCAACGCTTGACCAATACCGCTGGCACGCAGAACACCACCAAACATCCCTCCCGCACCGGTAACCAAAATCACCGCACAAATCGGAGCCAATGCATCGGTACACAGTTTTTCTAGTTTACTCATACCGTATTTACCGGCAAAGGTTGTCAGGCAAACTAATAAGGTGATGAGCAGCGCTATCGGTGTTTTACCCAACATGCGTAAAAAACCGACCAGAGGATTTTGACCATCAATCATCCCTGCTACCGCTAAGGTATTGAGCCCGGTGTCCATGAAAATGAGTAACACGGGTAACACCAAAATTAATAGTACGGTCGAAAATTTTGGTAGATCGGAGGGATCTTTAAACATCACTTCGGTGTTTAAAAACGCTTTAGAGAGTGGAATGTTAAATTTCTCACCACAATATAAACCAAAGAGATAAGCCCCTAAATACCAAGTAGGAATAGCCACCAGTAATCCGACAACCAGCAGTAAACCGATGTCGGCACCAAGCAGTTCGGCTGCCGCGACTGGGCCTGGATGAGGCGGTACAAAAGCATGCATAACCGCAAATGCCCCTGCGGCAGGTAACGCATACTTCAGCGGAGAGCCTCCGAATCGTTTCGCCACACTAAACAGAATCGGCATCATGACGATTAAGCCAGCATCAAAAAAGATCGGAAAACCAAACATCAGGGATGCGACCCCGAGAGCTAATGGGGCGCGTTGTTCACCAAATCGACCGATTAATGTATCGGCGAGCACTTTTGCGCCGCCGGTCACTTCTAAAATTTTGCCGATCATGGCACCAAGGCCAACCAGTAGTGCTACGGAGGCTAAGGTACCACCAAAGCCGGACATCATGCTGGGGACGACTTTTTCAGCAGGAATTCCGGTCGCAAGCGCGGTACCAAAGCTCACTAAAGTGAGCGACGCAAAAGCGTGTACTTTTAACTTCATTATCAGCACCAACAACGCAAGGATGGCGCAGGCAGCTATCAGTAATAGATAGGTAGGGCTATGTGCAAGTTGTTCCATTTTGTTCACCTTTATCAAGGATAGGATGTTTGTGTCTTAGTTCACAAATCTAAAAGTTACGGGTAACATGTTACCGATAACAACACTAAGATAAAGTCAATTTTTACGGCAAAGTTCAAAATTGAGATCTGGCTCAGATCTCGCAATAAGGAGTCGCTATGACGGGTAATAGCATTATTGTGATGGGCGTCAGTGGTTGCGGAAAAAGTACAATTGGCGCATTGATCGCCCAACGCCTTGGCGCAAAATTTATTGATGGCGATGATCTTCATCCTCGGGCAAATATTGAAAAAATGCGCCGCGGTGAACCCCTCAATGATCATGATCGAGCACCTTGGCTAGAGCGCATCCGCGATGCCGCTTTCAGCTTAGAAAATAAAAGTGAACAAGGCATTATCGTCTGTTCAGCATTGAAAAAAGCGTATCGCGATCAGATTCGAGAAGGCAACCAACATGTAACTTTCCTATTTCTTGATGGCGATAAATCGCTCATTATCGAGCGAATGCGTGCACGTCAAGGGCACTTTATGAAAAGCGACATGTTAGACAGCCAGTTTGCGACTTTACAACGGCCAAGCGCAGAAGAAAAAGATGTGCTTACCATCAATATTGCTCGAGATATTGATGGTGTCGTCGAACAGGCCATCGCCGCGCTACAACAACGGGAGACGCAATCATGTTAGATAAAACGGTATTCGCTGTCACAGAACGTATCGCGACCCGAAGCCAAGCTTTGCGTCAAGAATTTTTAGCCCGGACAGAGCAACAACGGGCCAAAGGGAAAGGAAAGGCAAGCTTATCCTGTGGCAACTTAGCGCACGCTATTGCCGCCTCTTGTCAGAATGAAAAATCCCAGATTCTGGATTTAACCAAAGCCAATTTGGCGATCATTACAGCCTATAATGACATGCTCAGTGCACATCAAGTTTATCAAGATTACCCTGCACGAATTAAAGCTGCACTCAAAACTTGCGGCCATACGGCACAGGTGGCCGGTGGGGTTCCTGCAATGTGCGATGGTGTCACTCAAGGTCAACCAGGGATGGATATGTCGCTATTTTCCCGTGATCTGATTGCGCAAGCGACGGCTATGTCACTCAGCCACAACATGTTTGACGGCACACTGTTACTTGGCATTTGCGATAAAATTGCACCGGGACAATTAATGGGAGCACTCAGTTATGCTCATCTCCCTACGGCATTTATTCCCGCTGGCCCAATGTCAACCGGGATCAGTAATGAAGAAAAAGTCGATATTCGGCAAAAATATAGTGCTGGGCAAGTGGGCCGAGATGCATTGCTTGAAATGGAGTGTAGCTCCTACCACTCACCGGGCACCTGCACCTTTTACGGTACCGCAAACACCAATCAATTAGTCTTTGAGGCAATGGGCTTAATGCTTCCCGGTTCGGCGTTTGTAGCCCCCAACACCCCTCTTCGTCACGCATTAACTGAATATGCTGCTCAGGCCATTGCCGCAATGGCACCGGGCACACCGAATTATCGTCCGCTTTGCCACGTGGTGACAGAAAAAAGCCTGGTTAATGGCTTAATCGCTCTTTTGGCTTCAGGCGGAAGCACCAACCATACCATTCACTTGGTGGCGTTAGCTCGAGCAGCTGGCTTGATTCTCACTTGGCAAGATATGAGCGATTTATCTCAAGTCGTGCCTTTGTTGACCAATGTTTACCCAAATGGAACGGCCGATATCAATGCCTTCGAGCAAGCGGGGGGCGTTCCCATGTTGATGACGCGTTTACACGAGCGGCATTTGTTGCACTGTGATGTCACGCCTGCTTTTGGCCAATTTAGCGACCAGTTAACTCGTCCAACGCTCATTGATGGGCAACTGCATTGGCAAGCCTGCCAAGAGAGCCACGATCCACAAGTGATCGCAACTAAAAATCAACAATTTCAAACAAGCGGAGGGATTAAGGTATTAAAAGGCAACCTCGGGCAAGCGGTGATTAAAATTTCTGCGGTAAAACCTGAGCATCATTGCATTGAAGCTCCGGCCAAGGTGTTTGACTCACAACATGATGTCGAAGCGGCATATCAAGCTGGAGAGCTGAATCAAGATTGTATTGTCGTGGTTCGCTATAGTGGGCCAGCAGCCAATGGCATGCCGGAATTACACAAGCTGATGCCCATTCTGGGGAATGTGCAAAAAGCAGGTTACCAAGTGGCATTAGTAACCGACGGCCGTTTATCTGGTGCATCAGGTAAAATTCCAGCCGCAATACATGTTTCACCAGAGGCATTACGCGGAGGAGCAATCCGGTTACTTCGTGATGGTGATCGCTTACGGTTGGATGCGAAAAATGGCGAATTAACTTGCTTAGTCTCGTTAGCAGACCGCCAGCCTCCCCTTCTGTTCACCGAACAAGAGCAGCAGAGCTGGGGGCGTGAACTGTTCACGATCGCGCGTCAACACGTCACGCCTGCCGATCAAGGGGCTAGCTTTCTCTTTGCTCCACTTGAGCCATGATTACCAACTTGCACCCGGGGTTAAGCGATAACCTAAATCATACACTTTAGGCTCAACCGATTGACCCGACAGTGCCGTCAGCAATAGCTCGGCACTTTTTTTACCAATCGCAAAACGCGGGGTCTCAACACTGGTTAATTTAGGAATAATGGCCTGACCAATGTCGAGCGCATTATATCCCACCACAGCAATTTTTTGAGGCACCGCAATACCATGATGAGAACAATACATCATGGCACCAATGGCTAGGTCATCATTGGTACAGAAAATCGCATCCATATCTGGATATTGCTCGAGCGCCTGCTGTAATAACTCGCCGCCCAAGGTAAAACTAGAATGCTCTCCGGTAGAGACTTGGATGGGCAAAAGCCCCGCTTCCTCCATCGCACGCTGATAGCCTTGCATCCGCAGTTTTGTTCGAGTATCCAACCGAGCCGCTAAATAGATGATTTTTTTTCTCCCTCTGGCGATCAATTGCTGTATCACTTCATAAGAGATCTGTTCATGATTCAACCCGACCGCCATATCAATCGGCTGAGTGGGGATCTCCATCGTTTCCACGACCGGAATACCGGCGGATTTAAGCATTTGTAACGCGCGTTCGGTATGGTTGGTTTCGGTTAAAATCAGCGCATCGACCCGATAAGAGAGAAAAGCGGCAATTTTGCTTTCTTCGACCTGCACGTTATAACCGGTATGGGCAATTAAGGTATCGTACCCCGCCGCTTGAGTGACCTCTTCAATACCTTGTACTAGGTGAGCAAACACTTGATTCGATAGTGACGGTAATATAATCCCAATCGCCCGACTAGAGGATTTAGACATAATAGAGGGCACGCGGTTATGAATATAACCTATACTTTCAATTACTTGAGATATTTTTTTTTGCGTTTTTTCTGCCACTGAACTGGGGTCACGCAAATAGCGTGAGACCGTCATTTTGGTCATACCAACCTGATCGGCAATATCTTGCAAAGTGGGTCTTGTTTTCTTTTGCATACGGTTCCTAGCCCCAACCTATCTTATCGGTTGGTGGACTCTTTCTCATAACGAATAGCATTAATAAACCAGAGTTTATCACCAGTTGGCGTTTTTACCGTGACTTCGTCATCCACTTGTTTTTTTAACAAGGCTCGTGCCATGGGAGAATCAATCGAGATATAACCTTTCGCCTCACCATAAATTTCTTCTGGCCCAACGATGCGTAAGGTTTTTTTCTCGCCCATTTCATTCTCTATTTCTACCCAAGCACCAAAAAAGACTCGCCCTTCTTGCTGAGGGGAGTAATCGACAATGGTTAACTCTGGTAATAACTTACGCAAATAACGAACACGACGATCAATTTGCCGGAGTAAGCGTTTATTGAAGGTGTAATCGGCATTTTCTGAGCGGTCACCAAGGCTGGCTGCCCACGTCACGATCTTAGTAATTTCCGGACGCTTCTCATGCCATAGATGATCGTGCTCTTGTTTAAGCTGATTATAACCCGCGCGAGTGATGAGTTTGGTTTTCACTATTGACTCCCAGGACAAGGTGATTACAGAAATTAAAATAATTCATTTTCGTGATAAACCTCACGAAAAATATTGAAATTAAAAACAGCGTTCATATAATAATCGACTACGCTTTCTCCACAACTAGGATCCGCCAATGAAACAACTCACCGCCAGGCAAACGGTTCAGCGACACATTCTAGAAGCTCTATTACTGACTTTCTTAACCTTACTGGCTCCCATCATGGTCTATGTGGATCTCAACATTTTCCAACACGGTGTACCAGAAATTGGAGCTACCGAAATTACCCAAGAACTCTTTGCCTTAATCAGTGCACTATTATTTACAAAACTGGCCTACAAATTACCACAACAACGCGGCTTCTATACTCTTGTAGCTGGATTTTTCTTCTGCGTTGTTATTCGCGAACTTGATCAGTTTTTTGATCTCATTTGGCATGGTTTCTGGCTTATTCCTGCAATCTTATGCGCTGTTGTTGCTATTGGTTATGCTGTCTTTCGCTGCCAAGGCTCCGTGTTACAACCCATGGCTAATTTTACTCACACCAAAGCCTACCCTTTTTTACTTATTGGTTTATTAATTTTGCTTATTTTTAGTCGAGTATTTGGTAGCGGTAGCCTATTTTGGATGAGTATCATGGGTGATGCCTATGTACATGGCTTCAAAAATGCCCTACAAGAAGGGCTAGAACTGCTAGGCTATAGTTTTATTTTTTATTCCGCTTGTCTAAATTACGTTAAAAATCATCCAATCACAGAAAAGACGTTGCAGCCGATGCCTGGCTACGTACAATCCGTACATCATTGATAGACAAAGAGACGACGGATGAGCCAAGCTATCTGCCAACAGATTGCCGAGGAGCTAAATGTTCGCTCCGAACAAGTAATCGCCGCTGTAACCCTAATTGATGACGGTAACACCGTCCCTTTTATTGCCCGCTACCGTAAAGAGGTGACGGGCGGTTTAGACGATACGCAACTGCGCCACTTAGATAGCCGCCTAGCTTATCTGCGAGAGATGGAAGATCGTCGCCAATCGATTCTCAAATCGATTCAAGAGCAAGGTAAGTTAACACCTCAATTAGAGCAAGCAATTCTCAGCGCCGAGAATAAAACTCGCTTAGAAGATCTCTACCTGCCTTACAAACCTAAGCGACGCACGAAAGGACAAATTGCCATTGAGGCTGGGCTTGAACCTCTGGCGGAACGCTTATGGCAACACGCCGATGTTGACCCAGAACAAGAAGCCAACCGCTACTTAAACCCCAACCAAGGTATTACCGATGCCAAAGCGGCCCTTGATGGTGCTCGAGCTATTATTATGGAACGTATTGCGGAAGATGCCGACTTACTCGGAAAAATTCGTCAGTACCTCCAACGCCATGCTGAGATTGTGTCGTTAGTTGTCAGTGGTAAAGAGCAAGAAGGTGAAAAATTTAAAGATTATTTTGCCCACCGCGAGCCAATCAGCAAAGTGCCGTCGCACCGAGCTTTAGCTATGCTGCGTGGTCGTAATGAAGGTTTTTTAACTTTAAGCGTGAATGCAGACCCAGAACAAGAAGAGACGCTTCGCCACTCCTATTGTGAAACCCTGATTGCAGAACATTACGGTTTGGCGCTGAGCCAAGCACCGGCAGATTCTTGGCGTAAACAGGTGGTCAGTTGGGCATGGCGAATTAAAGTGTCGATGCATATGGAAACAGAATTAATGGGGGCGATGAAAGAGCGAGCGGAACTCGAAGCCATTGATGTATTTGCCACCAATCTTAAAGATTTATTGATGGCCGCGCCTGCCGGCCCAAGAGCAACACTCGGTCTCGATCCCGGTTTGCGTACCGGATGTAAAGTTGCGGTGGTGGATGCAACAGGTAAAGTGCTTGCCACCGAAACCATTTATCCTCACCAACCCCAGAATCAATATGATCGCGCGTTGCAAACGCTCGCCACTTTGGTCAAAAAACATCATGTTGATTTGATTGCAATTGGCAATGGAACCGCCTCACGAGAGACAGACAGCTTGGTCGCCGATTTAATTAAACGTGAGCAGTTAAAAGTGCAAAAAATAATGGTCAGTGAGGCGGGAGCTTCCGTGTACTCAGCCTCCGAGCTGGCCGCAAAAGAATTTCCAGATATGGATGTTTCACTACGAGGCGCAGTTTCCATCGCTCGTCGTTTGCAAGATCCATTGGCCGAGTTGGTCAAAATTGATCCGAAGTCGATTGGTGTCGGTCAATATCAACATGATGTGAGCCAGACTTTACTGGCAAAACGCCTTGATGCAGTGGTAGAAGATTGTGTTAACGCCGTCGGGGTCGATGTCAATACCGCATCAGCCGCCTTGCTAACACGTGTCGCTGGGTTATCAGCCACTCTAGCGCAAAATATTGTTCACTATCGCGATGAGAATGGCCGATTTGATAGCCGCAACACCTTGAAGAAAGTCCCTCGCCTTGGGCCTAAAGCCTTTGAACAGTGCGCGGGCTTTTTGCGCATTATGGATGGAAAAAACCCCCTGGATGCTTCCGCGGTTCACCCCGAAGCTTATCCAGTGGTAAAAATGATTGCGGAAAAAAATCATAAAGCGCTCAAGTCACTGATTGGACATAGTGACTTCCTTCGTTCACTCCATGCGGTTGATTACACCAACGATCTCTTTGGTGTTCCAACGGTCACCGATATTATTAAAGAACTGGATAAACCGGGGCGAGATCCCCGTCCTGAGTTCAAAACCGCGACCTTTGCGGAAGGCGTTAATCGTGTTGCAGACTTAGAAATTGGCATGGTGCTCGAAGGGGTGGTGTCGAATGTGGCTAATTTTGGTGCTTTTGTCGATATTGGCGTCCATCAAGATGGCTTAGTGCATATTTCAGCACTCACCGATCGCTTTGTCTCTGACCCGAGAGAAGTGGTTAAAGCGGGCGATATTGTCAAAGTAAAAGTGATGGAAGTTGATACGCAGCGTAAGCGAATCGCTCTGTCTATGCGTTTAAATGATGAGCCCGGGCAACATTCAGCGCGGGCAACTCGCGCTTCATCTCGTTCAGAAGCTTCGCCTCGTCAGATAAAACCGACTCGACACAATGAAAAAGCCAACGCTGGTGCCATGAGTGGTGCCTTTGCGGCCGCATTTGCTAAAGCCAAAAAGTAGCCACGGGCTCGCTTGAGCCAGAAAAAATCCCCATCGACTCATTGCCGATGGGGATTTTGCTCTTTTATCATCCACCTTGTGATGACGACTACAAGATGGCTATCACATCCGAGGGCGTATTGGGCGCAACCGCGTGCCCGTAATAGAATTTTATCACGGTACGCCGGCGAGCCATTTGGCCCTCAGCTATCGCTGCATCAATGATTCGCTTTGGCAATCGAAAGCGCATCGCATAACCCTTACCTTGCTCTTCACTGTAAGAAGCTAAGGCTAATAAATCAAACAAGCGATCTAACTCATTACGTGACTCTTCACGTAATAATGCGGCGGTATCGCGCTCGCTCTCCTTCTCATAACCAGGATGCTCTGCTGGATCCCAAGCCGAATGTTTACGCCGCTTATCATCCTCCTTGATTTTACGCTCAGCCTGAGATTTGGTCAGCTCTACGGTTGCCGTAACAGGCGCGCGGCTCCGATTATCTCGTGACGCTTGCTCTGTCTGAATATTCACTGATGGGGCAATAAGTGGCACACTAACATGCGTTGGTGACACGATCATCGCTGAAACCTCCTCAGCATCGCCCGTCCCTCAAGCACCTTAACGCTTTCGGGTTAGCTTAATTATCGACCAATGGCAGAAAAGATTGAGCGCTAATTTACCGATTTGAAACAAAATTTACACCTGATTTGCAAAACGAATAATTCGCTGACAGAACTCATCCAGCTCGGTCAAAAAAGGGGCATGGGCTGAACATTGAAAAATATGTACCGCACTCGTTGGCATTAACGCGTTTAATGACTGTGCAATATAAACCGGCACCAAGCCATCTAATCGTCCATAAAGGCGCAGGATAGGAATAGAAAGCTCCGTCAGTGGAGCCCGTAAATCTGTATTCGATAAAATGTTTAACCCAGCCCGTAACGCCTCAGGATTCGGCGCAGGTCGCGACAAAATGGCTTGCTTTAATTGCTTAATATCTTGCCGTGCTGAAGGGCTTCCCATCGCTTGTAGAGCCAGAAAACGTTCCACAGTCGGATGAAAGTCAACTAATAATTGCTGCGTAAAAGCCGTCAACACATCAGGTTTAATCCCCCGCCATGCCGGCTCGTTCGGTTTTGCCGCGGCAAATTTGGGCGAAGAGGCAACGGTAATCAACTGTACAACATAATCTGGATAATTAATTGCCATATAGGTGGCGACTAATCCCCCTAATGACCACCCTAACCAAATCGCTTGACGTGGTGCTTGCCTCACTAATGCTTGCGCTATCTGGGCTAAATTTTCTGCATGACACCCAGCACTATGGCCATAACCAGGAAGATCGACAACATGGACGCGAAAGTTGGCCTGTAACTGTTCACACGCTTGCTGCCACACGGCCCCATTCATCCCCCAACCATGCACCAGTACCAGATCAGGGCCTTTCCCTTGAACTTGCCAATACAAATCTGTTGCCATCTTCACTTTTCCTCCTACCAAAATCAGCCTTATTTTCCCGCTCAAGCTGCACAATATAAACGGATACCTTATTCAAGGCTAAAATATGTCACTCGGAGTGATCGACGCTTTCAAAAAAATACCCACTTGGTTAGCACCAGCCTGCGCATTATGCCGTCTGCCACTGGATAATCAGGCACAATATGGTCTCTGTTCTGCTTGTCAGGCTTGGTTTGCTGCCACTGTTCGCTGTCCTCGCTGTGGTTTGCCCTGCTTAACCGTAACCGACGCATGTGGTCAATGTTTACACTCGCCCCCGCCTTGGCAACGGCTATTTTGTATCGGCGATTATCAATTTCCGCTTAGTCACATGATTCACCAGTTCAAATACCAGCGCCAATTCTGGCAAGCCCGTGACTTAGCCGCCCGTCTTGCTGACACGATCAAACAGCCCGCGCCACTGCTCACCGCTGTGCCTCTTCACTGGCGACGCCAATGGTACAGAGGGTTTAATCAAAGTGAGTTACTGGCGCAAGCATTGGCTCAACAGCTCGGCAGTCAGTTTTCACCAACGCTATTTACTCGTCGGCGAGCAACACCAGCACAACAGTCGTTGACCAAACAACAACGAGAACGTAATTTAACTGGCGCATTTGAGCTTAATCAGCGCCCGACTCACTCACATATTGCGATTGTTGATGATGTGGTCACCACGGGCAGTACAATGCGACAATTATGCCATTTACTACTTGAAGTCGGCATCGAAAGGATTGATATTTACTGTCTATGCCGTACTCCTGAGCCGAGTGTTCTCTTAACCCCTTGAGTATAAAAAGGGCTGGATCCTCTCTGTCACAGGAGTAGAATGGTCAACAGTAACCTACAAAACTACTCAGGTATTCGTCGTGTCAAATCCTATTATTATTACAGAATCTGCTCAGTCCCACTTCGCTAAACTCTTGGCTCAGCAACCTGAAGGTACCAATATTCGGGTGTTTGTGGTTAATCCCGGAACACAGAATGCTGAATGTGGTGTCTCTTATTGCCCGCCAGAGGCCGTTGAAGCCACGGATACTGAAATCTCATTTACTGGTTTTTCCGCCTACATTGATGAGTTAAGTCTTCCTTTTCTTGATGATGCAGAGATTGACTTTGTGACCGATAAAATGGGCTCACAACTCACACTCAAAGCGCCTAATGCCAAAATGCGTAAAGTAGCGGATGATGCGCCACTCATGGCTCGGGTTGAATACGCCATCCAAACTCAAGTTAACCCACAACTGGCTGGACATGGCGGCCATGTTAGCTTAATCGATATTACTGATGAGGGAGTGGCGTTAGTTCAATTTGGAGGCGGTTGCAACGGTTGTTCAATGGTCGATGTCACATTAAAAGATGGCATTGAGAAAGAACTGCTCGCTCAATTTGAAGGGGAATTGACCGCCGTGCGCGACTCCACCGAACATGATCGTGGTGAACACTCGTACTACTAAGGTCTGCTGACCTTGCGCGGTTAAATTTTGCTCGAGATAAAAGCGTTTTCATCGTAGCGAGAGGTTTGTGGCCTAGTCATACTAAGCAAAAGGCCTCTCAACCAAGAGTAAAATACCGGTTTTGCCGATCAGCTGATGCCAAACATCAGCTTTTTTATTCTCACAGACCCTTTTTTCTCATATATTAAGAAAGCGTTGTCTATGAAGGAGTTCGCCAATGCCCTCTAAAACCTTACCCGAGATTTTGACGCAACATACGGTTGCGCAATCTAAGCTTTTTGCAATCGAGGCACTTGATCTGCGCTTCTCGAACGGGGCAGAACGAACTTATGAACGGATGAGACCCAGTGGGCGTCATGCGGTAATGATGGTTCCGATTACTCAACAGGGCGATATTTTATTAGTTCGCGAATATGCTGTAGGCACAGAGCGGTATGAACTTGGTTTTCCGAAAGGGTTAATCGACCCCGGAGAGTCACCAGAGCAGGCGGCTATTCGTGAGTTAAAAGAAGAAATTGGCATGGGAGCAACGCAACTAACCCCATTAAAGGAGGTGGTGTTGGCCCCCTCCTATTTTTCTAGTCGCATGACCCTTTTCATTGCTCAAGGGCTATACTCAGAACAGCTAGAGGGCGACGAGCCCGAACCCCTTGAAGTGGTACGCTGGCCTTTAGCTCAAGCAGAAGAGTTGATCACGCATCTCGATTTTAGTGAAGCGCGCAGCATTAGTGCTCTGCTGCTTACTCTTCGTTGTTTATCAGCCTCTCCCATTCAGCGATAGGAGCGAGTATGCCAACGGTTAACGATCTTGCCCATTTATTGCCGGAAGTGATCAGCATTGCGCGTTCTGCCGGGCAGCTTATTCTCGATATTTATGAAAATAAATCGTACCAAGCGTTCACTAAGCAGGATGACACACCTGTCACGAGTGCTGATCTTGCCGCACATAAGCTAATTACAGAACGGTTAAGTGCACTGACTCCCGACATTCCAGTGTTATCGGAAGAAGCAGCTGATATCAGTTTAACGACACGAGAAACTTGGCGACGCTACTGGCTGGTTGACCCATTAGATGGTACTCAGGAGTTTATTGCCCGTAGCGGGGATTTTGCGACAGTCATTGCTTTGGTTGAAGATCATCAGCCAGTTATGGGCGTGGTGTATGGGCCGGTTTCTGGGGTCACTTATTACGCCTATAAAGGTAAAGGAGCATGGAAAATCCCCGATATGGCAGAAAGCCTGCGAATTCAGAGCCATAAACATCAGTTACCTGGTCAACCGATTGCTATCGCCATTAGTCGTCGACAAGATATTAATCGCATTACACGGCATTTGAGTGCGCAATGGAATTATGATTTAGTTCCCCTAGGCTCAGCAGCTCTGAAAGCCTGTCTGGTAGCAGAAGGGGCGGTTGACTGTTATCTAAGATTAGGCCCTACCGGAGAGTGGGATACTGCGGCAACACAATGTATTGTTGAAGAAGCAGGTGGACGAATCCTTGATACTGAACTCGACCCTCTGTCTTATAATGAGCGGGATACATTAGAAAACCCTAACTTCATTGTATTAGGGGATGCCGACTTACCTTGGCAGGATATATTAATCATCCAACACCAATGCTAAAGCAGGGCGTAATGCCCTGCCCGACTAGAAGCGCCCTTGCTGATTAAACGAATAACGGCCTAACCCATCCGGAGTCGGCAAATAGTTTAACTGCTCAGCTAAACGAGTAGGAAAATCTGCCCCAGGTTTGAACCATGCTTGCGCACTAAAACGGCGATCGGCCTGCACTTCCGCTGAAAATTCACTGCTCATTTGCTTGTTTTGCTGGCTACCATGCACCGTCAATACACTTTGCTGGCAAGAAAGATCAGCCATTATTGGGCCAAGCTCCAATTTACCGAGAGGGGTTCCAATTTCACTTTGCGTCCAAGCCAGTACGCCCTCCGCCTGAGCACACCACGGCGCTTGGTAACGATAATGCCGCAGCGTCAATTCAATTTGCCCTTGTAAGCTCACCGGAACTGGCAACCTTAAGTAAGGCTGCACCTGCTCGGCAGGCAAAGAAAGCACCACATGCTCAGCAAATGGGCCAGAAAAATCATAGCCCACGACGCCTTTACCTTGCACCTGCTTATCGCTTCCTCGACCAAAACGAACGTTAAGCTGGGCTTTCGCAGTAAATAAGGCTGACCAGTCCCATTGCCACTGTACCTGTCCCCAATTTTGCTGCTGCCAACGCACTTGCTTGGCACTGCCATGCCATACGGTGCCATCAACACCTTGGATCACCAAACCAGTAGGTAGTGGAAGATGAGTGAAAACAACCTGAGCGGGTAAATGTGCAATTGCACTCACCACCATGACCAACACAAATAAACAGCTATAACGCACTATCGGTTTCATCTCACCCTACCCGTTTGAACTGCAAACGTTTTACCTCAACCACACCCGAGGTTTTTCCTCGCTCCAAATCCATATACTCAACATCAATGCCTTGCCGTTCTTTTAAATAAGCCAGCCAATCAACTAATTGAGAAAAAGGGACGGGTTGAATCCAAACCTGCATTCTGTCACCACGCGGCTGGACTCTCACCAGCTCAACTTTAAATTGTCCAGTTGAAGAAGCAATCACCTGATTCAATGGCTGAGTTGAGCGAACCACACCGCTCTGCTGACGCAAGCTAACAATTTGATCAGCGCGCTTTTCTACCCACTGAAGTAATTGCTTTTCCGTGTTCAGACGCACATTTACGGCGGCACTCTGCTGCTGCAGAGGGACTAGGATTCCCCAATAAAGTAGCCCGAGTAATGCTGCAGCACCACCAATCAGCAATAATCGCTGCTCACGTTGGCTAATGCTCTGCCACCACAGTCCAAGTGCGGTTAATTTCTGTTTCATTCGTCACGCCCTGCCATTGCTTTCAGTACAAAGGAACCGAATACCCGCTCAGCATTCTTATTTAATTGCCCCTGCTCTACCACAAAATATTGGGCTAATTTTACTCTCGCCTGCTCAAAGCTCTGAAAATCAGGCCCGCTCACGTCAAGACGGAGCTCGGCTCGATTGGCATCAAAACGTAAGCTTTGAATTTCCATCCTTTCCATCTGTCCAATGCTTTCGGGGAGTAAATTCAGCCAGTTGAGTAGCACTTCAGCTTGCGAACCACCAGACAGAGCCGTTAACTCGTCACTCATTTGTCGTTTTAAATAACTCACCGTGGGAATACGTTGCTTATCAGGAAAAATCGTTCTGAAAATGCGTTCACTTTCAGCCCGATAGGCTTGTGCCGTTAAGCGAGCTTGATGAAGGTGTAACCCTTGGCTGACCAAGAGCACCACCAATAAGAACACCGCAGAGATGGCCGTCTTTCGCCAGATAAGCCAATGTTTAAGCCAAGATGATTTGGGTTTGAAGCTTCCGGTCAATAGGTTGATTTTATGGCTAAAAAGCTGCTCAGCGATCAATGGCATCCAAGGCCGTTCAAGAGCGTTCTCCCACACCTGATCTGCCGCTAACGGTAAGTCAGGCAAGGGCGTATAAGCAATAAGAGGCAGCGGTTGATCCGCCCCATTCACCCATTCTGTCGCACAAAACCAAGATAGCCAATCTTGCTCTATGCTAATACCGTGATAGTTTCCTTTACGGATCAACCAGTCAGATCCCAGCTGCAATGCACTCAGCCCGTCGTGGTTGACCGGCAGCGTCAACACATCTGGTACCACACGCTTAACGACAATCCCGAATGATGCCAGCTGATCTAGGATCGACTGCAACCAAGCTCGCTCGATCACGGCGACAAAAGCCTGTTCACCTTGCCTATCCACCACGGAGAAATGCAACTCATCAACATCCTGAGCGAGTTCATCTTCCAATAAATACGGTAAAATAGAGGAGAACTGGCGGCTGGCTCCGGACGGGATCGTCACTTGCGTTAATAACAGATCACTGCTGGCTAACAAGACAATGGTTGAGCGCTGAAGCGCATGTGGGGCTAACTGATCCAGCTGTTGCCACCCCTCCAGCGTTCCATGGTCAAGCACTTCCTGTTGAGTGGAAGACCAGACAAACCAAAGAATGGGCGCATTTTGTTGACTACTCAGCCGAACGATTAAGCTCTCGCTCACCGACTCCTCCATAGCGACGGCGTATCACCGTTGCATCCTTTTTATTACGACTATAAAACAGGCTGCGAATCCGTACTTGAGACGTCTCCACTTTCACCTGTGCATCTAATTCAAAATAGTGGCTATCAACGCTTAAATAAGCACGAGCTTCTTCACGACGAGCTTGTTCTACCGCTGCAATCTGTGGTTCAGCTAAAAAACTTGCCACACTGTCCCAACCATCAAAAGGGCGAGACTCTAACACGCTTTTGGCGTTCGATTCACTTAAATATGGGCTGAACATGGCCACCAATAATTTCGCTTGTTCTGGCGCAAGAGTGTTGATGTTTAAACGCCAATCTTGGTCTGGAAGGGCACACACATAGGGGGTGAGTAAATGCATCACCTTCCCTCCCATTTGATAAACCGCTCGAAGCTCACTGCTATCGGCTAATCGCCCATTAGGGGGTAAATAAGCTGGCGTCATTGATTCATACAGTGCATCTTCCGCACCATTGGCTCGGTTTACACGGTCATCATTGTCAATAAAATCCCACGTTGCATCGGCGATCGTTTCTGCTTGATAATTCTCGACTTCTAATTCATCCAGTAACGCTCGCCACACTCGGTAAACATAAGGTGGTGTATTATTACTGTTGGCTGCCAACCCTGAGAACACATTGACATTAAAGCAGGCCTGTTTATCGATAATACTTCCAGTGACCTGCCCATAATCAAGTGGGTAGGTACGGTTGCTTTGCGCCCAAGGTTGATTGAGGTTGATGGTGTCGTTGTCTTTATAGCTTTGTTCAATCGCGACTTTCGCTAATGATTCCACGCCAATCGAATACCAATACGCCTGCTGATAACCAACCTGATGATTAGCTCGCTGAAATTGGCTAAACATCCGTTGAGACATGGTCGCAGCAATCGAGACCATGATTGCTAAGAGCAATAATACAATGATCAGTGCCACGCCTCGCTGGTTATGATGACGAGTCATTCGTCTCTCCCACCGAGCCACCGGTTAATAAATAAATACGTTCAATCTCACCATAATCTTTTAATGTCAAACCGATCGCGATAGCTTGTGGTAGCACTTGTTGGGTTTCCCATTGATTAGACCATTGCCCATTAAGATAGAAGCGAACCGACCAAGCTTCGACATCATTCAATAAAGGGGCAATGATCGGCTCTTGCCCGGTCGGTGTATCGGGATAACGCCACCAGACTCTTTCGAGCACTTGCTCTTTGATTCGATAGCCGACTTTCAACACTTCCCCGCGTGGAAATTGTTGTTGAGGATTGTGCCAACCAAGACGAGTGAACAGCAAGCCTTTCGTGTCAGAGTCGAGTAAGTAATCCTGCCATTGTACAAGTTGTGCTGACGCCGATTCACCCTCGTGACGAAAGGGACGCAACGCCATCTGGCGGAAATCTGCATCCATAATGACCATCGCTCGCTGTAACTCACTCAACCTTGCTTCGCGCTGAGCCGAAACTTGATTACTTTGCTGAACTTGATACAACACTTGATAAGCTGCCACACTCAAGCTGGCAAAAATCGCCATCGCAACCAGCACTTCAATGAGTGTAAACCCGTGCGCTGTGCTTTTATTTCCCCACGCTGTGCTTTTATTTGGCCACATAGCTTCTTACCGTAATAACCGGAGAGGCTTTGGCCTCCGTGGCCACACTCACATCAAAAGCGGCTAAAATAGCGTTCGAAGTTTTCACTGGAGTGATGCGCCAATACCAGGTTCTGCCAGCGAGTTCTTCTCGTCCTTCACGTTCAGCTAATGACTTTGCATTCAAGTGCACTTTTGCCATCTGGTTATCAGCGACCATGGCAGCAAATGCCTTCTCTTCCAAATAACTGATGGTATTGACGTGTTGAGTCACTGAGCGCATCACACTCATGGCGGCGGTGGCAAAAATGGCTAACGCCACCAAGACTTCTAATAAAGTAAACCCTCGTCTATGGTGTATCATCTGACTCTCCGGGAGCAAGTAGACGAATCTGTCCATTCTCTTTCACCACGATCTGCCAACCAGTGTCGATACTTTGCTGAGTGGCATAAATAGTAAGATGAAACGGAGTGATCTCTCCACTGGATAAAATAAACACTTGAGGGGCGGGCTGTACTGGCTGTGTTTCGGATTCGGCAAGCATTTGTTCGTCGAATAAGGTGCTGGGAATAAATAATCTATCTTTGTCTTGCCAAGCCCCCCCACCGACCAAAAATTGCACACTGAGTTTATCATCTAACAATAGCTGTGCCGCAAAGCCGGTTTTATCAATCCGCTGCCAACCTTTCTCACTCAATTGCAAAAATGTCATGCGTTGTTTTTGTTCATCAACTCGCAGTCCAAAATCTAAACCACTTAACAAGGCTTCTTCATTCAACAATTGCAAACGCTGAAACAGACTTTGAGCACTTTTTTCAATTTCATCATTGTGTTTGGCAGGTAAGGTCGCAATCACAGCAACAGCGCTGAGTGAAAGTAACACTAACACCAACATTATTTCGAGAAGCGTAAAACCGCGCTGCCATCTCATCCAACATCACCCAATACCATAACCACCAAGATCAACGTGCTCATTCGCCGTGTTTATCGAAACCTTTATTGTTTATCGAAACCTTTATTGGAAATCTTGTAGATTCCAGTTACCAATATCGGCATTGGCCCCTTCGCCCCCTTCCTGACCGTCCGCGCCTAAGGTAAAGACATCAACACGACCATGTTCACCGGGGCTTAAGTATTGATAGTCATTGCCCCAAGGGTCTTTCGGTAAGCGACGAATGTAACCATCGTTGCGATAATTTCTTGGTTCTGGATTGGATGGTTTGCTCACCAAAGCGTCTAACCCTTGATCGGTGGTTGGGTAAACACTGTTATCTAATCGATACATGTCTAATGCGTTCTCGAGTGCAACAATATCGGTGATCGCTTTTTGTTGATCGGCCTTATCTTTATTGCCCAACAAATTCGGTACCACCACGCTGGCAAGAATGCCTAGGATCACCACAACCACCATGACTTCCAATAGAGTAAAGCCTGACTGTTTCGTTAGTTTTTTATTCATAATCACTCCATCTTGCGCTTATCATTCGCCCATTAGCGGCTCATTAAATTATTCATCTCTAAAATTGGCATTAAGGTGGCCATTACAATAAACAGGACTAATCCCGCCATCAATGCAATCAGCACTGGGGTAAAGATACCTAATGCAATATTAACCGTAGATTCAAAACTGGTGTCTTGGTTATCTGCCGCTCGTGTCAGCATACTTTCCAGTTCACCACTTTGTTCACCACTCGCTATCATATGTAGCATCATTGGGGGAAATAGCTTGGTTTGAGTCAACGCTTGGCGCAAGCTAGAGCCTTCACGAACGTTATCCACCGCCAATAATACTTGCTGTTTAACGTACTGATTTGTCATCACATCAACGGCAACGCGCATGCCATCAAGAATGGGGATCGCACTTGAGGTACAAATCGATAAAGTTCGCGCAAAACGCGATGTATTTAGCCCCCGGGCAATTTTACCTATCATGGGTAAATACAACAGTTTTTGATGCCAATAGAGCCGAATACTCGGCTTTTTCAGCAACCACTTGGCGAAATAGCTTAGTGTCAACATCAATAACAACAACGGGATACCCCATTGCTGAATAAAATCACTGGCCGACAACAAAAACTGCGTCGAAGTAGGTAAAGCCTGCCCCATTTGTACAAATTGGCCTATGATTTTAGGCACGACCGCCGCAAGCAAAAAGGCGACAATACCAACGGCAAAGATCACCAAAACAATCGGATACAATAAGGCTTGCAGTAATTTTGAGCGCATTTTTTGCCGATTCTCAGCATAATCGGCCAGTCGTTGTAAAATCGCATCGAGATGCCCTGACTTTTCTCCCGCAGCAACCATGGAGCGAAAGAGATCATCAAAAATATGGGGATAATCTGCCAAACTGTCAGCCAAGGTGTACCCTTCCGTCACTTTTGCTCTAACCGCCGCCAGCATGTTACGTATTCTTGGTTTTTCGGATTGCTCAGAGACCGCTTTTAAACACTCTTCAAGTGGCATCCCAGACTGAACTAAGGTCGAAAGCTGACGGGTGAGCAAAGCTAAATCGGGTGTACTGATCCCTCTCGGTTTAGTCCAACTGGTTTGCCGCGCTTTGGCAGCTTTAGCCTGCGTCTCGACCACTTCGATAGGGATCATCCCTTGCTCTTTTAACCGCTGACGCACCTGACGCGCATGATCACCTTCGATGATACCTTTCTTGCGTCGTCCTGCTGCATCCAGTGCTTTGTATTCAAATGCCGCCATTACGACTCCTTGGTCACTCGCATCACCTCTTCTAAGGAAGTGATGCCTTGGCGAACTTTATCTAATCCATCATCCCGTATACTAGGGGTTTTACTGCGGATCGCTTGTTCAATCGCTTGCTCGCCAGCTTCGCGGTGAATTAATGTCTGAACGTCATCATCCACCAACATCAGCTCGTGGATGCCGGTTCGCCCGCGATATCCTTTAAAATTACATTTTTCACACCCATGGGCTCGATACAGGGTCAATGACTCTTTTTTGCCCAAGCCAAACCATTTTTTCTGCTCTTTGTTAGCCTCATAAGGCTCTTTGCAATCAGGACATAACGTCCGCACGAGACGTTGAGCCAGAACCCCAAGTAAAGAGGAAGAGATAAGAAAAGGTTCGATTCCCATATCACGTAAACGGGTAATCGCACCAATTGCAGTGTTAGTATGCAAGGTTGACATGACCAAGTGGCCGGTTAATGACGCTTGCACCGCGATTTGAGCCGTTTCTAGATCGCGAATTTCACCGACCATCACAACGTCTGGATCTTGCCGTAGAATGGCTCTCAAGCCGCGGGCAAAAGTCATATCGACTTTCGGATTAACCTGAGTCTGGCCGATACCATCAATATCAAATTCGATAGGGTCTTCTACCGTAAGAATATTACGCTCACTACTATTGAGCTCTTGCAGACCGGCATATAGCGTGGTTGATTTCCCTGATCCTGTTGGACCGGTGACCAATAAAATACCGTGCGGACGTGCAATTAAATGGCAGAAATTATGTTGGTTTTGCTCGGTCATGCCTAAGCTGTGCAGATCAAGCCGAGTGGCATTCTTATCGAGTAAACGCATCACCACTCGTTCACCGTGAGACGCTGGCATGGTAGAGACTCGGACATCTACCGAACGGCCACCAATGCGCAAGGAGATGCGGCCATCTTGTGGCACCCGCTTTTCGGCAATGTCTAACTTAGCCATCACTTTCACCCGAGACACCAATAGGGGAGAGAGCTTACGACTGGGCGATAACACTTCTCGCAGTACGCCATCCACTCGAAAACGAATCGAGAGCGTCTTTTCAAAGGTTTCGATATGAATATCAGAAGCGCCTTCTTTAATCGCTTCACCAAGCATGGCATTGATCAACTTAATGATGGGGGCATCATCTTCCGATTCCAGTAGATCTTCGCTGTGTGGCAACTCTTCAGCGAGTGAAAAGAAATCATCGCTATCTGCCCCAATATCTTCCATAAGCTGACGCGCTTCTGACGAGTCTCGTTGATACACTTCGGTTAATTTGGCTTCAAACACGTCTGCGCTCAATGCGGTTAAGACAAACGGATGCTGTAACACTCGCTTTACCTCAACCAAAGCCAATAAAGCGATAGGCGCGACATAATAAAGAGTGGCATTTTCTTGTTGCTCATCCCATTCCAGCACGAGCTTATGCCGATTCGCAAAACTAAACGGCAAGCGACGAATCCGCTGTTTATCTTGTACTTCAAGCCTCATTGCTGAGCATCCATTTGATCAAGAAATGCTTGAATTTCTGCCGCATGACGACGTTCTTCACCAAACTTTGGCAGCACGGGAATATGGTTATTATCCATCAACTTCAGCCCCTGATCGGCTTTAAACAACTGCTCGGCACGGATGTAGTTGTACTTGCGCTGAGTGATACCGTCCGCAGTCATACCATCACGAATGATGGTTGGCTTAATAAACACCATCAGATTTTTCTTTTCTACCGTGGTATTGGTTGAGCGGAACAATTGCCCTAAAAAGGGAATATCGCCCAGTAGCGGTACTTTAGACTCACTTTCTGCTGTACGTTCATCAATTAAGCCACCCAATACTAACATCTGCCCATCTTGTACCATGACAGAGGTATTCAACTGACGCTTGGCAAAACGAACATCAACTGCACCATTGGCACCCAAAACATTCGACACTTCTTGCTCGATGGATAACTGAACTGAATCGCCCTCATTGACTTGGGGAACCACTTTAAGCTTAATCCCCACTTCTTTTCGCTCAACCGTTTGGAAAGGATTGTCATTGTTGGAACCAGCGGTAGACCCTGTTAGCACAGGCACCTCTTCACCGACAATAAATGACGCTTCGCCATTATCCATCACCGTAATACTTGGAGAGGAGAGAATATTGGTGCTGGAGGTACTCGATACCGCGCTGATCAATGCGGTCCAATCGCCCATCATGACCCCAAGTGCAGCACCATTCACCCCTGATAAGGCCGAGGCAAGCGTGGAGTAATCACCCGCTTGGGTACGGCTATATGGTTCATATTTTTGTGTATCTGAGTTCCAACGGCTATCTGTAATGGTTTTATCTTTCGCTTCTTCTAAACCGACCATAACCTGGCCCACTTGAGCGCCAGTATTGCCGTATTGAATCACCGCGCCCTCTTTTAAAGAGCCCCATTGCACACCGAGATTAATCCCATCACCTTCAGCCATTTCAACAATTAAGGCTTCAATTAAGACTTGAGCTCGGCGAATATCCAATTGTGCAATCACATCCAGTAACGCATTCATAATGTCTTGCGGTGCGGTAATCACAATCGAGTTCGTATCCGCATGAGCGGCGATCATCACTTTTTCGCCCTGCAATGCACCTGATTTTTGCCCTATGTGTTTTTCAGCCTGTAGGTTTTCTGATACCCCTTGCAACACGCTGACTAAATTTTCAGCTTTCGCGTACTTTAAATAGACCACTCGGTTGTTACCA
The DNA here is from genome assembly GCF_009904905.1 of Vibrio sp. V30_P3S12P165. Taxonomy (NCBI): domain Bacteria; kingdom Pseudomonadati; phylum Pseudomonadota; class Gammaproteobacteria; order Vibrionales; family Vibrionaceae; genus Vibrio; species Vibrio sp. V30_P3S12P165. Next base: position 113,054 of record NZ_WXWH01000060.1, read on the forward strand.
CGCGTGGCCATTTCAACATCAAGCTGACGAATTAGACGCCTCATTCGATCTCTAACTTTTGGATCGCCAGAGATCAAAATGGCGTTGGTTCTATCATCAGCGACAAATTTAGGTTGTAAAAATTCGGGCGTATTTTTGGTGTCATTCGCTTTGCTAAGTGCTTCAACAATTCTGACCATTTCTGATGCGGAGGCATTTTTTAGCTCAACCAGCTCGATATCTTTATCACCTGCCTGATCGACACGATGAATGATGTCAGCCAAACGGTTAACCACCGCGGCCCGTCCTGTAATTAAAATAATATTGGCTGGATCATAGTGCACCACATTGCCGGCACCAGCATTGTCGATCAATTGACGCAAGAGCGGCGATAATTCTCGCACCGAGACATTTTTAACCGCAACAACTTGGGTGATGACATTATCACCATCGGCTCGGTCATCATCACCGAGAACAGGAATGGCCGACGTTTTTGCATCTTTCGCGCGAATAACTTTTAGTACCCCGTTATCCATTTCAACGACCGCAAACCCGTAAACTTCCAACACATTTAAAAAGAAACTGTAATACTGTTCACTACTCAAGGTATCGTAACTGCGAACATCTATTTTGCCTCGTACCGAGGGATCAACAATGATGGTTTTTTCCAGGTTTCGCCCCACAATATTGATAAATTCTTGAATATCGGTGCCTTTAAAACTGGCACTGAATGCTTCGTTCGCCAATGCTAGGGGTGAAGCAAGTAAACTTCCAGCTAGCAGCCATACACTTTTCTTAAGCCAATGCTTCACACAACGCTCCCTGATTAATTACTGCCACTTGGCTATTAAAATTGAATATAAATATCATGTGGTTGCCCATCACGCTCGACCGTAAGGTTAAGCTCGGTTAAATCCGACATAGATTGAAATACTTGAGTCATCACACTCGGATCGGTTAAATCTAACCCATTTAGTTGTATTGCGATATCGCCCGCTTGTAGCCCCACCGCTTGAAATAATGCAGAATCTTTCCCCGGACTGACTCGATAACCGATGATGTTGTCATCCTGCTTAACTTGAGACAAAGCGACGTATTTAAAGACTTCTTGAGGGTTACGCCTGATCTCATCACGAATTGCAGCCAACTTATCTTCCACGGATGTGTCGATAGAGGCATGAGAGGATGAATGAACGGCTTGTTGAATGACGGCAGTCTGATACTCTCGCCCTTCTAACATTAACGTTTCATCCCGACCGGAATTATCAATGATGACTCGATCAGCAAACACCGCTTTTAATACTGCTTGCGTGCCTTCTATTTCCTCATGTAATCCATAAGTATTCTGTTGGCCTCGATTAGCAATCACCGCAAGACTACGCTGCTGCTCTGTACTTGCCACCACACCCACTAATGTTAAGTTAAGACGAGTCGGTGGGGCATCTACTTTTACTGTGCTTGTGACCGGAGATGCAATTTGTACCAAATAAGGGCCAAATAAATCACTCTTTCTTAACGACTGGATATTGAGACGAGCCGGTGCAGATGCGGCAACAGGAGCGGCTGCCACCCATTGGGCAACAGTCGGCTTAGGCTGAAAAATGAACCAGAAGCTCTGCCCGACCACCCAAGCGGATAACGCAACCGCTAAGATCGTGAATATCTGACTCAATGGTGACTGGCAACGTAAAAATAAGGGCCAACTTCCATTTAAGCGCCATTGGGTTAAGTCCATTCGTTTCACACGGTATCCCTAATGAGGTTTTAATATCGATAAATGACGTCGGAGTATCACGGTTAAGGTAATGGTTCAGTATACATGAGCCAAATAATAGGTGCGACAAGTGCCTTACTTTTCTTGTGATAAGCGTTGGCTTTCACTTGAAAAATGATAATTTGATCACCATTATTTTGAATAAATATCGTGATTCTAACGCTTCACTCATCAACAGCGAATTTGCTAGGCTCATTCTCATTCAAGATAATCAACGTATCCAAAAGAGTCTAAACCATTTACATAGAGGTAATTATTCAATATGAGTTCCCCTGCACCAGCAATTAGGCTGGATAAATGGCTATGGGCCGCAAGATTTTATAAAACTCGCTCGATAGCACGAAATATGGTTGACGGTGGAAAAGTCCACTATAATGGGCAACGAAGTAAGCCCAGCAAACTCGTTGAAATTGGAGCAACCATTACCTTACGTCAAGGTAGTGAAGAAAAAACCATCGTCGTTGAGCAACTGTCTGAGCAAAGACGAGGGGCCCCTGAAGCACAGGCCCTTTATATAGAAACCAGTGAAAGTATCGTGAAACGTGAACGCCAAGCACTGATGCATAAACTGAATGCTCATAATCCGAGTCCTGATCGTCGGCCAGATAAAAAACAACGCCGCGATCTTCTCAAATTCAAACATCAATAAACATTAGCCGGATCACTCTTATGACTACACAAACAATGGCCAATAATCAATTACACCGTTATCTATTTGAAGACTTGTCGGTACGAGGGGAATTGGTCCAACTGGATGACGTATTTCAACACATCATCGCCAGCCAAGAGTATCCACAACCCGTGCAGACACTGCTTGGAGAGCTACTGGTTGCCACCACCTTATTGACCGCAACGTTAAAGTTTGAAGGCTCGATTACCCTACAACTGCATGGCGATGGCCCGGTGTCTCTCGCGGTGATTAATGGTGATAACCAGCAAAACGTACGTGGGGTTGCACGCTGGCAAGGAGATATTCCACCCGAGGCGAACTTACATCAATTGATGGGAAAAGGACATTTAGTGATCACTATAGAACCAAAACAAGGTGAACGTTATCAAGGTGTCGTCGGTTTAGAAGGTGATAATCTATCCGAAGTTCTAGAAGGGTATTTCTTGCGATCGGAACAGTTAAAAACTCGCTTATGGATTCGTACCGGTGAATATGATGGCAAGCCACATGCTGCAGGGATGTTATTGCAAGTGATGCCTGACGGAACAGGAACCGCAGATGATTTTGAGCACCTAGAGCAGCTCACCAATACCATCAAAGCTGAAGAACTCTTTGCTTTACCAGCCAATGAGCTGTTATATCGTCTTTATAATCAAGAAAAGGTTCAGTTATTCACCGCTCAAGCGGTTACCTTCAAATGTGGCTGTTCACGGGAACGTAGTGCAGCCGCGATTATGACGATCGAAAAAGAGCAAATTAACACCATTTTAGCGGAAGAAGGCGCGATTGCTCTGCACTGTGATTACTGTGGAACAACTTACTCCTTTGATCACGCCCAAGTCAGCAAATTATGGCTAGAGCAAACATCAGAAAAGCCCACCCTCCATTAATTTTCTGCGCTTAACAAGCACGTAAAAAACCACCTACAGCCAGCTTATTGCTGGCTGTTTTATGTTTGAAAAACGATAAAAATCAATAAGTACCGCCACCGTACACCATACTTACTTTCTAATGAATATTAATTTTTTGCTCTAGCACAACGCTTTGTGCACAAGATAGAATAACGAAAGCCTATATCTGTGACGGGTTACATAAAACCTCGAGTAAAGCATGGACAATCTTTGAGCTAGCTCCCTGTTTTTTACCTACCCCGTTGCTAGCATGGTGGACAGATAACAATTACATTTTTTTACAAAATCCCTACAAAATCCTAATTAAGGAGCACCTATGACTGTGATGGAACAAAACAAGGCTGCACAATTAGATCTTACCCAGTATGGCATAATCGATGCGGTTGAAGTTATTCGCAACCCGAGCTATGACCAGTTATACAACGAGGAAACTCGCGCAGATTTGGAAGGCTACGAAAAAGGCGTGGTCACCGAACTGGGAGCCGTGGCTGTTGATACGGGCGTCTTTACTGGCCGCTCACCGAAAGACAAGTTCATTGTCAAAGACGACACGACTCGTGACACGCTTTGGTGGACCTCTGAACAAGCCAAAAACGATAACAAACCCATTAATCAAACTGTTTGGAACGAACTAAAATCTTTAGTTTCCAAACAATTATCAAATAAACGCTTATTTGTCCTAGATGGCTATTGTGGTGCTAATGCCGACACTCGTTTGTGTGTGCGCTTCATTACCGAAGTGGCTTGGCAAGCTCACTTTGTCAAAAACATGTTCATCCGTCCATCGGACGATGAATTAGCCAACTTTACCCCAGACTTTGTGGTGATGAACGGTGCCAAGTGCACGAATGATAAATGGCAAGAGCATGGATTAAACTCTGAAAACTTCACAGTTTTTAACCTGACTGAGAAAATGCAGCTGATTGGAGGCACTTGGTACGGTGGCGAAATGAAAAAAGGTATGTTCGCCATGATGAACTACTTCCTGCCATTAAAAGGGATAGCTTCAATGCACTGCTCTGCCAATATGGGCAAAGACGGTGATGTGGCGATTTTCTTCGGCCTCTCTGGTACAGGTAAAACAACGCTTTCAACCGACCCTAAACGCGCCTTAATTGGTGATGATGAACATGGTTGGGATGATGATGGGGTCTTTAACTTCGAGGGGGGATGTTACGCAAAAACCATCAAACTCTCTAAAGAAGCCGAGCCTGATATTTATAATGCGATTCGCCGTGATGCACTCTTAGAAAACGTGACGGTACGTGGCGATGGTTCGATTGACTTTGATGACGGTTCGAAAACAGAAAACACCCGTGTTTCTTACCCCATTTACCATATCGAAAACATCGTTAAACCCGTATCAAAAGGTGGCCATGCCAATAAAGTTATCTTCCTTTCAGCAGATGCCTTTGGTGTGTTACCACCGGTCTCTAAATTAACGCCCGAACAAACCAAGTACCATTTCTTATCCGGTTTTACAGCAAAACTAGCGGGTACTGAACGCGGAATTACTGAGCCAACACCAACATTCTCAGCCTGCTTTGGGGCTGCATTTTTAACCTTGCATCCAACCAAATATGCTGAAGTGCTGGTGAAACGAATGGAAGCGGCTGGCGCAGAAGCTTACTTGGTCAATACCGGCTGGAATGGTTCTGGTAAACGCATTTCGATTAAAGATACACGCGGCATTATTGATGCGATCCTTGATGGTTCTATCGAAAAATCAGAAACCAAGCAAATTCCAATCTTTAATTTGGAAGTTCCAACCTCATTACCGGGGGTTGATCCTGCGATTCTGGATCCTCGTGATACTTATGTTGACCCACTACAATGGGAAAGCAAAGCGAAAGATCTTGCCTCTCGTTTCATCAATAACTTTGAGAAATATACCGACAACGCCGAAGGTAAAGCTCTGGTTTCTGCAGGGCCACAATTAGATTAATTGTGATAACTCACTAGCAAAGCCCCTTAATGAGGGGCTTTTTTAGTTGAAGCAAAACAAGATTTGCTCCAAGCTTATCTCGGTTGAAGGTGAAATATAAATTAGGGACAAATGAAAAAAATAGTCGCATTAGGAATCGGATGTTTCACACTAGTGTTGATAGTTATTTCACTTATCTTTGCCCTGTTGTATACCCGCTATTTGACTCCCAGCGTTCAGTGGTTAACCTCCCAGTTATGGCCGGGACGCCTGACCTTTAGCCGTGTTGAATACCACTATCCACTGCACTTTCGTTTATCTCATCCGACAATTACTCTTGAGGAACACAGCCTCTCCCTTGAGCAACTTGATATTTGGCTCAATCCTCAAATTATGGAAAATGGTAAATGGCAGGTGGATAGTCTGCTAATTCAAGGAGGAAACTTTACCTCTGAACGCCCCGTTAACTTCCCTCTCACTCATTGGACAATCGCCCATTTAGCGCTACAAAATATTGAGGTGGCTGGGCATGGGTTCATCGCACAAGGTGTCAACTTACAAATCAAACACCCCCAGTGGCTAGCAAGAGATCAATGGCTTCCCTATGGAGCACTGCAACTCACCGCCAAGCAGCTTGATTGGCAAGGCGAAACCATAAAAACACTACTGGTTGATGCTAACTATCGACCGCAGGATAGCACCATTTATGGGGCTTCATTTGAATGGAATGGATCCCAAGTATCTGGCCAAGCAGAACAGTACCCAACGGGGTGGTCACTGATAAACACCACGATCAACCAACTCAACCTAACGGGTAATACGATTAATGCTTTACAATCTTACTGGCCAGCGATCACGCGCTATCTGCACCATATTAATAGCCTAGATATCTTACAGAGCCATCTTGCTTTCCAAGATATCGAGATAGAAAATTTCAACTTATCCCTTGAGAATATCGTTTTACCACATTCAGTTTGGCAGCAAGAAGCGGCTTATCTGTCACTAAATGCCGATAAGATTGAATGGCAACAACTCGAATGGATTGAGCCAGCCTTTCAGCTTACACTTAGCCCGCAACGTATCGATATTAAAGAATTCAGCTCACAGCTATTGCAAGGCTATGTACAATTTACTGGGCAACTCTCTCCGACCCATTTGAACATGGAGCGCTTAACACTCAATGGCATCAAGTGGCTTGATGAAGCGATTGCTATCCCAAAATGGCCGACAGCCTTGGCTCAGATCGAACACATCACCCTAGAGCAACTAAGTGGGAGTAATCTACAGATTATTCAACTAGCAACCCAGCCCATTTGGCAGTTATCAGGGCTTAATATTGAAGGCAACAACCTAGAAGTGGTGAAACAACATCAGTGGGGACTATGGAATGGCCAACTGACTCTCAGCACCAACAGCGCCAGCGTCGCCGACCTTATTACGACACAAGCCATCATAGAAATGCAAAGCCAGCAGGGCGATTGGCAAATCAAGCGTGCTTTTTTCCCCTTAACACAAGGATACATTGATTTGGTTGGCAGTTGGCATTTTACGCAACCTAGCGCACCGTGGTCTATCGAACTGCATACTGACAGTATTCCCTTAACGCTGTTCAATACTTGGAACATGTTGCCTTTTAAACTGGATGCTTTCGCGGATATTGATTTGCAACTTCATGGATTATCTGGTGATTATGCCATGTTAAGTCACTCTTTAGATGGCGAGATACAAGCCAGCTTACGCTCAGGGCTCCTCTCATTTCAGCAACAGAACACGCTCACGATTCAGCCATTTCAACTCGATAACCTTCACTTACAAGCAGATCGAGGTAGAATTGTCTTACCTGAATCAACATTGCTTGGCCCAGCCTTATCGGCCAAACTCTCTGGAGAACTGGATTTGCTAGCCCCACAACAAGGGAAATTTGAGCTAACTTTAGAGCAAAAATGTCAGCTTATCCGTTTTGATCTATTACGTCGTCAACAACACAGTCAGTCAGTTCCAAACTGCTCGGCTATCCATTCTGACGAGCCTGTTCAATGATACTAAGGTAATCGGGAATCAACATATAAGTCCCGGTAAATTCAACCGCTTCAGTATTGCCGCTACGAATATACACTTTCACCACAATACGCGCTTTACGGCCAGAAGCTAGACGATCCAAATCACCGCTTATTTCATCAAGAGAGGTTGAAGCCACTGGATTATGCACGATTGGATAATGATAACGAATTCGGCTATCGACAAGCACAATATCACCATGTAAATCCCGCTCTCGCATCAACAACCAAGCCATTCCCCACCCGGTCAACGTGGCTAATGTAAACGCAGACCCTGCAAATAAGGTATTATGCGGATTTAAATTCGGGTTAAGCTGAGCACTACACTGAAATTGATATCCGGTATATTGCTGTACTTTAATCCCCATTTTTTCACTGATCGGGATATGTTCCGCCCAACGTTCTTGTAACTCACTGCACCATTCTGGTGTGCGAATGACATTGGCCATGGGATCGAGCGTTTTTACCATTTGCTGATGACGTACCGGGCCACGTTCATCGGTCAATGCACCTCGCCGCTCAAAACCATTTTTGGTATAAAAGGCAATGGCATCTTCGCGAGCATTACAGACTAGCCGTTTGGCTCCCTCTTGTTGAGCAAGCGACTCAAGCGCAATCAATAGTAATGAGCCCATGCCTTTATTACGACGACTCGACTTAACCGCCATATACCGAATTTGCCCTTCACAATCTGGAGTAATATATAAACGGCCAATCGCCATCGGTCGCCCTCGCCCATCAACAATCATTCGATGGTGGCTCATCACGTCATATTCATCGCGTTCCGATCCTATCGGCATTCGCCAAGGCTCACGCAGCATCTGCCAACGAAAATAGTAATACTTGTTGAGCTGATTCTCTGTTTTTGGCGTAATAAGTTTAAACATAGATTCCCTTCCAAAGCGCGTAAAAATACGCGTCGGCTAAACCTGTAACCAAAAGGTTACGGGGCCATCATTAATCAGTGATACTTTCATATCTTGTGCAAAGCGTCCACGTTGTGTCGGTAGCATCGTGACACATAAATCCGAAAAATAATTATACAGATGCTCCGCTTGCTCGGGGGCAGCACCACGAGAAAAACCAGCGCGTGTCCCTTTTTTGGTATCGGCTGGTAGAGTAAATTGAGAAACGACTAAGAGACTTCCCGCCACATCCTGAACGCTTAAGTTCATTTTCCCGGCCTCATCTTCAAAGACCCGATAGCGAGTTACCCGCTCAACAAGACGTTTAGCTTTCGCCTCACAATCATCCCGTTCAACCCCTAATAGTACCAATAAGCCTTGTCCAATCTGACCAACAATTTCTCCATCGACCTTCACGGACGCCTCACTCACTCGTTGAATCAATGCGATCACTATCCACTTCTCCTGGTTTCTTTTCTAATCGGGCTGAAGAGTCTACCATGTTCGTCGTTTGCCTCCATCGCTCGCTTTCACCAAGAGCAGCCGTGACTTCCGCCCCCACGAGTACGATCAACCAACATAAATACACCCAAACGAATAAAATGGGGATAGCCGCTAATGCGCCATAGATCAACTGATAAGAGGGAAATTGCGTGATATAAACCGCAAAGGCTTTTTTACTTAACTCAAATAAAATGGCCGCAACAAACGCCCCTGATAAAGCATGAGCAAAACGAACCTTTTTATTGGGTACTAATACATAAAGCCCAATAAAAGCAAATAGGGAAAGCAAAAAAGGCAACCGTCGTAAGAAAAAATTAAACACACCACTAAGCGCTTCACTGTCGAGTAGCTTTAATGACGTAATATAAGAGGTGACAGCAATACTCGTACCAACCAATATTGGGCCTAAGGTTAAAATCATCCAATAGATAGAAAAAGAAAAGATCGGCCGCCGTTTATTACGGACTCGCCAAATATAATTCAAATTTTTATCAATATTGGAGATAAGCATTAGCGCTGCGATAAATAAAAAAGCACCACCCACCGCCGTCATTTTCCCGGTATTACTGACAAATTCGAGCAATGCTTGACTGACGGCATCACCAGCAGCAGGAACAAAGTGAGTGATCACAAAGTCCTGAATGATATCACCCACATTATCAAAAATCGTAAATGAGGAAAGTACGGAGAGAAGAACGGTCAACATCGGCACAATAGATAGCAAAGTAATATAAGCTAAATATCCGGCACTGACGTTGATTCGATCATGATCCATTCGGTTAAGTACGTAGCGACCAAAGTGCAGGCCATGCTTAACAACGGGCTTTAATTGCATATTTATCCCTTTATCCATCCCTCATTCGTCCGAAGATTCTACTAAAAAACCGTGAAAACACCTCATCTAGATAAGCTAGCTTACCTTAAAAAATAAAAAAGCCCTTAACCATTACAGCCAAGGGCTAAATAATCCCATTTATACCTTTCCTACTTGAAGCTACAGGGGGTGGCTATGTTCGTTCACCCCAATCACATCGCCTGTCTATGCTCACGGGAGTTCACTCACTTACCGCCTACCTGCCACTTCAAGTTGTTTGGGTATAGTGATTATTTATTATCACGCGCCGCACGTTTACGATCGTTTTCAGTCAGGTGTTTCTTACGAATACGGATACTTTTCGGTGTAACTTCAACCAACTCGTCGTCATCAATAAACTCTAAAGCTTGTTCAAGCGTGTATTTAATCGCTGGAGTCAACACTTGAGCTTCATCAGTTCCTGATGCACGAACGTTAGTCAGTTGCTTACCTTTCAGACAGTTAACGGTTAAATCGTTTGAACGGTTATGAATTCCCACGATCTGACCTTCATACACTTCATCCGCATGCTCAGTAAATAGACGGCCACGCTCTTGTAGATTAAACAAAGCGTAGGTTAACGCTTTACCTGTCGCATTTGAGATCAAAACACCATTCATACGCTGACCAATATCACCACCTTTATGTGGGCCATAGTGATCAAAAGTATGATAAAGCAAACCCGAACCTGAAGTGAGGGTCATAAACTCGGTTTGGAAACCAATCAAACCACGTGAAGGCATGATAAAATCTAGACGAACTCGGCCTTTACCATCTGGAGACATATCTTTTAGCTCACCTTTACGTAAGCCAATTTTCTCCATGATACCGCCTTGATGCTCTTCCATGACATCAATCGTCACCGTTTCAAACGGTTCCATCAGTTGACCATTCTCTTCTTTCAAAATAACTTCCGGACGAGAAACAGCCAATTCAAAGCCTTCACGACGCATATTCTCGATTAAAATCGAAAGATGCAATTCACCACGGCCAGAAACACGGAATTTATCTGGATCATCGGTTTGCTCTACACGCAGTGCTACGTTGTGCACCAATTCTTTTTCCAAACGTTCTAGAATATTACGTGAAGTCACAAATTTGCCTTCTTTACCGGCAAATGGTGAGGTGTTGACTTGGAAGGTCATAGTCACAGTCGGCTCATCAACACTCAATGGTTTTAGCGCTTCCACTGCATTCACATCACAGATCGTATCAGAAATTTTTAGTTCACCCAGCCCCGTAATCGCAACGATATCACCCGCTGTCGCTTGTTCGGTTTCTGAACGTTGCAAACCAAGATAACCCAATACCGTACCAACTTTACCATTCCGTTTTTTACCATCAGCAGAAACAATGGTGACTTGTTGATTGGCTTTAACTGTACCACGCGTAACACGCCCCACACCGATAACGCCAACATATGAGCTGTAATCGAGCTGAGAGATCTGCATTTGTAATGGGCCATCAAGATCAACTTGTGGAGGCTCAACATTATCCACAATCGCTTGGAACAAGGGCTCCATATTTTCGCCAGTTTCGCCTTCTTCCAAGGTCGCCCAGCCATTTAATGCTGAAGCATAAACCACTTGGAAATCCAGTTGCTCATCACTTGCTCCTAGGTTATCAAAGAGATCAAACACTTGATCCATAACCCAATCAGGACGCGCGCCAGGACGGTCAATTTTATTGATAACGACAATCGGCTTTAAGCCATGAGCAAAGGCTTTTTGTGTCACAAAACGAGTTTGTGGCATTGGGCCATCAACGGCATCAACGATTAAGCAAACGCAATCTACCATAGACATAATACGCTCAACTTCACCACCGAAGTCAGCGTGTCCAGGAGTATCAACGATGTTAATCCTATAACCGTTCCAGTTAATTGCGGTATTTTTTGCCAAGATGGTGATACCACGTTCTTTTTCGATATCGTTCGAGTCCATGACTCGCTCTTCGATGTCACCACGAGACTCTAACGTACCCGACTGCTGGAGTAGTTTATCTACCAAGGTCGTTTTGCCGTGGTCAACGTGCGCGATAATCGCGATATTTCTTAGTTTTTCAATCTGTGGAGTAGCCATGGAGTTTTGCTTCACTTATTACACAAAGAGCTCATTTTTACGGGAGTGCAAAAACGTAGCCTAAATTTCGGTTAAAAAAATGGTCAATAATGTACCAGATTCTGGCAAAAAACCTAGAAAAATGTGATCTATCTCAGCCAATTTTATCTTGTTAAAGATTAGTCGCCAATTTCATTTAATACAAACCTTCATCAAACACGACAAATCCAGATTGACAAGACCACAAATAGTCGGCTGAATGAAGTGTCTTTGCGAGAAACTGGTGCATACCAACGACATAAAAGCACCAAATTGGTGCATTGGTGGATCATAGCGGTGCATTGGTATGCACCAAGATAAGACAAAATCACACAATCAATTGATTTTATGGACATTAATAAGTTGGCACGATTATCGCTGTAATTAAATCGCATCGATTAAGTCATAATAAAAGCATTAATCTATGCAGATTTCATTTTGATTCGAGCCCAAACCGCTTTATTAACACTGGAGGTTATCCAAGATGTCAGTAGAAAACGTTCTATCGCTGATCCAAGAAAACGAAGTTAAGTTTGTTGACCTACGCTTCACCGACACGAAAGGTAAAGAGCAACACATCTCAATTCCTGCTCACCAAATCGACGCAGACTTCTTCGAAGAAGGAAAAATGTTCGATGGTTCATCCGTTGCTGGCTGGAAAGGTATCAATGAATCAGACATGGTCATGATGCCAGACGCCTCATCTGCCGTACTTGATCCATTTACAGACGATGCCACCGTCAATATTCGTTGTGACATTCTAGAGCCAGCAACGATGCAAGGCTATGATCGCGATCCTCGCTCAATTGCTAAACGTGCGGAAGATTATATGCGTTCAACAGGAATTGCCGATACGGTTCTTGTTGGGCCTGAACCAGAATTCTTCCTGTTTGATGATGTCAAATTTGCAACCAATATGTCAGGTTCTTTCTTTAAAATTGATGACGTCGAAGCCGCATGGAATACCGGATCTGACTACGAAGACGGTAACAAGGGCCACCGTCCAGGCGTGAAAGGTGGTTATTTTCCAGTCGCTCCAGTTGACTCATCGCAAGACATTCGTAGTGCAATGTGTTTGATCATGGAAGAGATGGGGCTAGTGGTTGAAGCACACCACCACGAAGTCGCCACGGCAGGCCAAAATGAAATCGCTACTCGTTTCAATACATTAACCACAAAAGCAGATGAAATCCAAATCTATAAGTACGTGGTTCATAACGTTGCTCATGCATTCGGTAAAACAGCAACCTTCATGCCTAAACCCTTAGTCGGTGATAACGGCAGCGGTATGCATGTTCACCAATCACTGGCAAAAGACGGTGTCAACCTCTTTGCTGGTGATAAATATGGCGGTCTGTCTGAAACTGCACTGTACTACATTGGTGGTATCATCAAACATGCTCGTGCACTGAATGCGTTCACCAACCCATCCACCAACTCTTATAAGCGTTTAGTTCCTGGCTTTGAAGCTCCGGTCATGCTGGCCTACTCTGCACGTAACCGTAGTGCTTCTATCCGTATTCCTATTGTACCAAGCGCAAAAGCTCGTCGCGTAGAAGTCCGTTTCCCCGATCCTGCAGCAAACCCATACCTTGCTTTTGCTGCATTACTTATGGCAGGTCTTGATGGCATCAAAAATAAGATCCACCCAGGCGATGCCATGGATAAAGACTTATACGATCTTCCTGCAGAAGAAGCAGCAGAAATTCCAACGGTTGCAGAATCATTACAGCAGGCATTACAGAATCTAAATGAAGATCGAGAATTCCTTACTGCTGGGGGTGTTTTCTCCGATGACTTCATCGACTCTTATATCCATCTGAAATTAAAAGATGTTGAACGTATTAACATGGCCGTTCATCCACTCGAGTTTGAACTTTACTATTCGGTATAAATCTCATTTTGTGGAAAACCATTCTTTTTGCACAATAAATTTAGGCTCGCCTCGCAGGCGGGCCTTTTCTCTATTGGGGTTTAACTCGCTTCGATTTAACATGATGGTTACATACTAGGACACTCTTACGTCTTACGCTTCCCTTACTTAACGCGCTCATATTGAGGTGAGTTATGAAATGGTCTTCCAGAGTTTATTTACTGTTTATCCTTTTATTTACTCTAAATACTTATGCCGGAAACGCATATGTTTGGGAGGATGAACATGGCGTAGTGCACTTCAGCGATTTTCCACAAGATTCAACAGCTCAAACGATCTCTCTTCCAGATTATGACGCTGCAGCTCCCGATCCAAAATTTGAAGAGCCGGTTCCCATCAATCCGCCAACAGAAGAATCTGTCATAGAAAAAAAACCAATCCCGCTACCTGAATTAACGATCGACATCATCCATCCAACTCAAGAACAAACCATTCGCAGCAATAAGGGAGAAATAGATATCGAGATAAAATTAAATAGAATGTTAAAAGTAAGCGAGCACTTACAATTACTGATGAACAATAAGCCTTACGGTGCACCAACCACGCAACCTCGATGGGAACTAAAAAACATCGATCGAGGAACTCATCTTTTTATGATCCAAGCACTAACAAACGGCAAGATTATTGCATCATCAAAAGTTGTAACGGTACATTTACATCGCGCCTCAGTTAATTAGTGAGTTAAAGAAGAAATTTCTTCCAGCGTTGAGCATCACACTTTGTTTTTATGTTTCGTTGCGCCATACTGGTTAAGCTAATGCACCAAATTAGTGCAAAGACAGATAAAACAGGGTGACTTGTGAGTGCAGAATTAAGTGCAACAATATTAAATCATATTGTAACCGCCACATTGATGCTGGATGAAACCTTGTGCGTCCGTTACGCCAACCCTGCCGCAGAACAACTGTTTGCCCAAAGTGCGAAGCGCATCATCAACCAACCCTTATCCAAGCTTGTTCAACATGCCTCGATGGACTTGGCATTATTATCGCAACCACTACAAAGTGGGCAGAGCATTACCGATAGTGATGTCACTTTTGTGGTGGATGGAAAACCGTTGATGCTAGAAGTAACGGTTAGTCCATTAACTTGGAAAAAAGAGCTAATGTTATTGGTTGAAATGAGGAAAATCGGCCAGCAACGACGACTGACCCAAGAACTTAACCAACACGCCCAGCAACAGGCCGCCAAGCTGTTGGTTCGAAGCCTCGCCCATGAAATAAAAAACCCACTAGGAGGATTACGCGGAGCGGCTCAACTACTGGAGCGAATGCTACCAGACCCGAGTTTAGTAGAATACACACACATTATTATTGAGCAAGCTGACCGTTTAAGAACATTAGTCGATCGCTTACTTGGCCCACAAAAACCGGGGAAGAAAAAACTCGAAAATTTACACCTCATCCTAGAAAAAGTTCGCCAGTTGGTAACGCTCGATACTAAAAACACATTAACGATTGAACGTGACTACGATCCAAGTCTACCTGAATTATTAATGGATACCGACCAAATTGAACAAGCACTACTCAATATCGTCAGTAATGCCGCACAAATTTTATCCCAACAACCCAATGGTCACATTACGCTACGTACCCGAACGGTTCACCAAGCGAATATTCATGGCCAACGACATAAACTGGTTGCCAGAATTGAGATTATTGATAATGGGCCAGGTATTCCATTAGAACTACAAGATACGCTTTTTTATCCCATGGTGAGTGGCCGAGAAGGAGGAACCGGGCTTGGGTTATCCATTTCACAAAACCTTATCGATCAACACAATGGGAAAATTGAAGTCGAAAGTTGGCCTGGAAGAACCACATTCACTATTTATTTGCCTATTTAAATTATCACTAATAATAAGCGGCTGTTCGGGGAGAAAGTCATGAGTAAAGGATATGTCTGGGTTGTCGATGATGACAGCGCTATACGCTGGGTGATGGAAAAAACCCTATCATCGGCCAATATAAAATGTGAGACGTTTACTGATGCAGAAAGTGTTCTCATGGCATTAGAACGGGAAACTCCCGATGTATTGATTTCAGATATTCGCATGCCTGGTATTGATGGTATTGAACTGCTCAATCAAATTCACTCTCGTACACCTGAACTTCCTGTCATCATCATGACCGCTCATTCAGACCTTGATGCAGCCGTAAATGCCTATCAAAAAGGTGCTTTTGAATACTTGGCGAAGCCCTTTGATGTTGACGAAGCTGTTACTTTAGCTGAGCGTGCAATTGCTCATAGTTATGAACAACGTAAAGAACACTCAAAACAGCAAAACATCCCCTACCATGCCCCTGAAATCATCGGTGAAGCTCCTGCAATGCAAGAAGTTTTTCGTGCTATCGGACGTCTTTCCCGCTCTTCAATATCAGTATTAATTAATGGAGAATCAGGAACAGGCAAAGAGTTAGTCGCCCATGCGTTACACCGACATAGTCCTAGAGCCCAAAAACCATTCATCGCTTTAAATATGGCCGCCATTCCAAAAGATTTAATTGAATCTGAATTATTTGGGCATGAAAAAGGGGCTTTTACAGGTGCTAACCATGTACGACAAGGTCGATTTGAACAAGCTAATGGCGGTACACTTTTCTTAGATGAAATCGGTGATATGCCTCTTGATATACAAACTCGTCTCTTGCGTGTTTTAGCCGATGGTCAGTTTTATCGCGTTGGCGGCCATTCAGCGATCAAAGTCGATGTACGAATTGTTGCCGCTACACACCAACATCTTGAAAAACTCGTACACCAAGGCAAATTTCGTGAAGATCTCTTTCATCGACTGAATGTCATACGTATTCAGATTCCAGCACTGAGAGAACGTCGTCAAGATATTGAAAAGTTAACAAAACACTTCCTTGCACTTGCGGCAACAGAACTAGGTGTAGAGATGAAAACGCTACATCCTAAAAGTATTGAGATACTTAACCGTCTAGAATGGCCTGGAAATGTAAGACAATTAGAAAATATGTGTCGCTGGTTGACAGTGATGGCCAGCGGAACAGAAGTACTACCGAATGATTTCCCTCCTGAATTACTAGCGGAAAAGCCCTCCTTCGAACAAGAAGGTACGGATAGCTGGCAAAAGCAATTAGAAAATTGGGCCAAAGCAGCACTCTCAGCGGGACAAACTGAACTTCTTACACTCGCACAACCGGAATTTGAGCGAATTCTATTAGAAGTCGCCTTACATCATACCAATGGCCACAAACAAGAGGCTGCAAAAGTTTTAGGTTGGGGCCGTAATACGCTGACTCGTAAGCTGAAAGAACTATGTTGAGGTTATATTCATCAACATAATCCGTAATGAATAGAAAGAGATCCGTCAAATTAGCCTATTTATCGATAACTCATACTGACAGGGTCAATTTTGATTTTTATACTTAATACAGATTTCGACTTGGAAGAAGATAATGATAACGAAAAATATCCCATTGACTGATCTGCATCGCCATCTAGACGGTAATATTCGTACTCAAACCATTCTAGACTTAGGCAAACAATTCAATATCGCCCTCCCTGCTGATAACATAGAAGCGCTAACGCCGCACGTACAAATAGTAGAAGCCGAACCATCATTGGTCGCTTTTCTTGCTAAACTCGATTGGGGAGTAGCTGTGTTAGGTGATCTTAACGCTTGCCGACGCATCGCTTATGAAAATGTGGAAGACTTAGTGAATGCACAAATAGACTATGCGGAACTACGCTTTTCCCCTTACTATATGGCGATGAAACATAACCTTCCCCCCCAAGGGGTTGTAGAAGCCGTTATCGACGGAGTAAAAGCTGGAATTCGGGATTTTGACATTTCAGTTAATCTTATCGGCATCATGAGCCGAACTTTTGGTACAGAAGCTTGTCAACAAGAACTTAATGCGATTCTCAGCCATAAAGAACACTTCGTTGCAGTCGATCTAGCTGGAGATGAATTAGGGCAACCTGGCGAACTCTTTGTTACACACTTTAAACAAGTCCGAGATGCCAATTTACATGTCACAGTACATGCTGGAGAAGCTGCGGGGCCAGAAAGTATGTGGCAAGCTATACGAGAACTAGGTGCAACACGTATTGGACATGGCGTAAAAGCGATTCATGACCCTAGCTTAATGGATTATCTCGCTAAACAGAAAATAGGTATTGAGTCATGTCTAACATCCAATATACAAACGAGTACTGTTGACAGCTTAATTCAACATCCCATTAAATCATTTTTAGAGCACGATATTTTAGCGTGTCTAAACACCGATGATCCTGCTGTTGAAGGCATCGAGCTCCCCTATGAATATAATATTGCAGCTTATAAGGCAGGGTTAACTCCGTCCCAAATTCATCAGGCACAAATGAATGGATTAGAAATGGCTTTTCTTTCTGACAAAGAAAAGCATCATCTTAAAATGAAAGCCTCTCAACGAGCTTAATGCTCCCTTGAGCATAACCATACTAATGTCAGTCACCACTTCAATAAGGGCTGACATTAACTCAATGTATCGATAGAGTAATATCAATCTAAATAAAAATGTGATCTAATTAAGGCTATTTAACTACTACCGTCATTCATCATGAATAGCCTTAATAATATCAACTTTAAAAAGCTCGCCAGTCAGCAAAAATCCATTCAGATGAAAATGAGATTACTGGCTCTTGCTCATTTCAAAGATGGACAATCTCGAACACAAATTGCCAAATACCTAAAAGTGAGCCGCACTAGCGTAAACAAATGGGTTCAAACCTTTTTAGAGCACGGGCTCGAAGGTCTTCAAGAAAA